>JBOGVI010000526.1:0-2550 GCA_050692695.1 Actinomycetota bacterium | reverse complement strand
ACGTCCTGGAGGCCATCGCGTACGAGTAGGTGCGCGGGCGCCGGCGTGCAGGCCCGCCCGCGCCCGTCCGCACACCGCTCGCAGCATGGGCGGAGGCCCGGACCCGTCCGGCTATCATGCGACCCATGCCCAAGATCCTGCTCCCGGACGGCCACGACGTCGCGCTCCCGGAGGGAGAGCCTCTTGGCTCGATCATGCCTGCCGAGGCGCTCGCCGCCCGGTTCGACGGAGCGCTGGTGGACCTGTCTTCCGTCCCGGACCGGGACGGAAGAGGGGAGCCGGTCTCGGTGGGCGAGCACGACGGGCTCCACGTGCTCCGCCACTCCACCGCGCACGTGATGGCGCAGGCCGTGTGCGACGTGTGGCCCGGCGCGAGGTACGCGATCGGCCCGCCGGTAGAGGACGGCTTCTACTACGACTTCGAACTGCCCCAGCCTCTCTCTCCCGACGACTTGGAGAAGATCGAGACCCGCATGGCGGCGATCGTCGCGGACGACCAGCCCTTCGTGCGCGAGGAGCTGTCGAGGGAGGAGGCCCTGGAGCGCTTCGCCGACCAGCGGTACAAGCGGGAGGTCATCGAGGGACTCGACGAGAGCGAGGGAGCGGGCTCCGACCGCGTGACGGTCTACCGGAACGGCGAGTGGTCCGACTTGTGCCGGGGGCCGCACGTTCCGTCCACCGGGCGGCTCGGCGCGTACAAGCTGCTGAAGCTGGCCGGCGCGTACTGGCGGAGCGACGAGACCCGGCCCATGCTCCAGCGCATCTACGGCACGGCGTGGCCGAGCGAAGAGGAGCTGAACGCGTACCTGCGCCGCGTCGAGGAGGCCGAACGGCGCGACCACCGCAAGCTGGGGCGACAGCTCGACCTGTTCTCGTTCCCCGAGGACCTCGGTCCCGGCCTGGCCGTGTGGCACCAGCGGGGAGGCATCTTCCGCAAAGAGGTCGAGGACTACATCCGGGAGCTGCACCTGGCGCGGGGCTACGACCTGGTGGCCACGCCGCACCTCGCGCGACGTCTGTTGTGGGACACCTCCGGCCACACGGCGAAGTTCATCGACAACATGTACCCGGTGATGGACGACGGCGAGGGGAACCAATACTTCGTCAAGCCCATGAACTGCCCGTTCCATGTCCTCATCTTCAAGTCCCAGGTCCGGTCGTACCGCGACCTGCCGATGCGCCTCTCGGAGCTCGGGACCGTCTACCGGTACGAGCGCGCCGGGGTGGTCCACGGGCTGCTCCGCGTCCGCGGCATGACCCAGGACGACTCCCACATCGTCTGCCGGGAGGATCAGCTGATCGACGAGATCCTCGGGGTGTTCGAGCTCACATTGGAGATCCATCGGACCTTCGGGTTCCTCGACCCCGTGGTCACCCTGTCGACCCTCGCGGCGGAGCAGTCGATCGTCGACGAGGCCATGGCCGCCCGCGCCACCGAGGCGCTGACGAACGCCCTGGACAAGTCGGGGCTCGAGTACCGGGTGGCCGAGGGCGAGGGCGCGTTCTACGGCCCGAAGGTGGACTTCCATTTCCACGACGCCATTGGGCGGCTGTGGCAGCTCACCACGGTGCAGGTCGACTTCGCGCTGCCGGAGCGATTCGACATGGAGTACGTGGGCGAGGACAACGAGCGCCACCGCCCGGTGATGATCCACCGGGCCATCCTGGGCTCGCTCGAACGGTTCTCCGGTGTGCTGATCGAGCACTTCGCGGGGGCCTTCCCCTTGTGGCTCTCGCCGGAGCAGGTCCGGCTGGTCCCCGTGGCGGACCGGCACGTGGACCATGCCAGGGAGCTGGCCGGGGCGCTCCGGGCGGCCAAGCTCCGGCCATTCGTCGATGCGAGCGGTGAGACGGTGGGCAAGAAGGTCCGCGAGGCGCAGATCATGAAGGTGCCGTACGCCCTCGTGATCGGCGACAAGGAGCTCGAGTCTGGTGCGCTGACCGTCCGCGACCGGTCGGGGACCGAGGTGAAGGGGGTGGCGTTCGAGCGGTTCGTGGAGGCGCTCGCGGAGGAAGCCGAGAGCCGCTCGCTCGAGCAGAGCACGTTCGAGGTCTAGCCCCATGGACCGGCTGTGGTCGCCGTGGCGGATGGAGTACATCGAGGCGGCCAAGGCCGAACCCGAGGGCTGCATCTTCTGCGACCTCCCGGCCAAGGGCGACGACGAGGCCGCGTACATCCTGCGGCGCGGGGAGCACGGGTTCGTGCTCCTGAACTCGTTCCCTTACAACCCCGGCCACATGATGGTCGCCCCGTTCCGGCACACCGGCGACCTCGAGGGCCTGGACCCCGGGGAGCTGCTCGACCTGGACCAGCTGCTCCGGGAGTCGATCCGGGCGCTCCGGGAGGAGATGGCGCCGCACGGGTTCAACGTGGGCATGAACCTGGGCCGGGTTGCCGGCGCAGGGATCCCCGACCACCTGCACTGGCACGTGGTTCCGCGGTGGGGCGGCGACACGAACTTCATGCCGGTGGTGGGGCAGACCCGCGTGTTGCCGGAGCTCCTCGATGAGACCTACCGGAGGCTCGCCCCGCGCCTGGCGGACCGATGA
>JBOGVI010000525.1:0-20148 GCA_050692695.1 Actinomycetota bacterium | reverse complement strand
CCATGGACAGCCCCACCGCCGCTCTCCCCTCTCGCCACTGTCGACGGAGGCGAGGGTGAACCCGTCGAGGACATTTCCATGTGAGGCAGCAGGCTCAGTTCGAGGACATTCTTTGTGAGTCAACGCGATCCTTGACCGCATCCATTGAGTAGAACGAGGATGGTCACCTGCCGCGGGAAGAGCCGTAACCGGCGCGGTGGAGCGTCCAGCAGCTGGCATGACGCACGACGGAGGCCTCGATGAGCTACGTGGATGCCGATGGTGTACGGATCGCTTACGATGACGAGGGGCCCCGTGCCGATGCAGCCATCCTTTGCCTGACGGGGTGGTGGATGGCTAGGGGTTACTACGGCCCGCTGGCGGAGCGCCTGGCCGCTCGGCACAAGGTGATCACGCTGGATTGGCGCGGGCACGGGGAGTCCGGTCGAGCACCCACAGACTTCGGCCATGAGGAGCTGGCCGATGATGCGATGGCCGTCATCGAGGCGAGCGGCGTCCGCCGCATCGTGTCGGTGACTCAGGCGCACGGCGGCTGGGCGGCGGTCGAGCTCCGCCGCCGTCTCGGTCCAGGAGGCGCTCGATCAGTGGGTCGAGCAGTACAACCATCACCGTGAGCACCAAGCCACCGGTGACGTCCCGCCCATCCGCCGCTTCGAGCTCGCCGAGAAGCGCTCCTTCCACGTCATCGACGGGGAGGTCCAGATCGAGCAGGTGCCCGAGGTCAGGCAGAGAGTGGTCGCCCGACGGGTGGATCAGGCCGGACGCATCAGCATCCTCAAACACCGCTGCCACGTGGGCCGCTACCTGGCCGGGGAGCAGGTCGCCGTGGAGTCACGCGATGGCCTGCTGCACGTCACCCACAACGGGGTGGTGATCGCCACCCACGCCAGGCGCCACCTCGTGGACCAGGACGACAAGATGGACCGTCGAGCCGCGGTCTCCCGCCCGGTTAGACCGACGAAGGGAGGCGAGGTCCTGCGCAGGGTGGACTCGAGCGGGTCAGTGAGCTTCGCCGGGTGCGGCTACCCGTCGGCAACCGCCACCGCGGCCAGACCGTCGGTGTCCGCCTGGTGGACGACACTGTCCAAATCACGGAAGACGACAGGGTGCTGCGAACCCACCGAGCTCGGCACGACAGGAGCAAGGAGTTCGGTGCGCTGGCCAACCCAACCGGACGACCACGAAGGGCTCGAGATGTCGCATAGGTACCGGAGCCAATCCGAGACACGGGTACCGAGTCCCCACACCAGGGCCAGCAGAATGTGAAAGTCCGGCAGGTCTGTCCCACATCGGCTCCGGTACCCGTGTCTCACTTTCCAAGTTGGTGGTCGACCGGCCAGGAGTCCAGGACCTCGGCGAGGGATTGGACCGCGGCCTCCCGCTGAGCGGACGTCATCCCCACAAGCTCCGGCGGCAACAGCCCGATCGGCCCGGATCGCAGTCGCCTACCTCGACGAGAGGGGCTCCAGTGCTCTCGGCCATCTCATTGACGAGCGCGGGGACCCGCGCGGCCGTGAGACCGGCGCTCGAAGCGCTCATCGGGAACGACGAACGGCGCGGCTTTCGGCTCGAACCCGGGTCCGGGTGACCGGGCGCGCTTAGTCCTGATCCGACCCGACCCGCGCTAGGCCACCGGCTCCAAGTTCAGGTTCAGGTGGAACACGTTCTCCGGGTCGTACCTCGTCTTGAGCTGGGCGAGTCGGTCGTAGTTCGGCCCATACGCAGCCCGGGCGGCCTGGCCGAGGTCGTCCTCGCTGAGGTAATTGAGGTACCGACGGTCAGAGAAATAGGGCTCGAGCGCCGCGTAGGTCTGTTTGGTCCAGCGGAGGTTCGCGTCGTTCTGCAGCGGATCCGTCCAGACCGACGTCATCACGAGGTTGTAACCGGGCTCGCGGTGCTGCACGGCGGTGTCGGCGACACCGACGCGCGTCACCGCCCCGTGGAAGTGCTCAAAGAGGAGTCCGGTCATCGGGGACGGGCAGCTCGGGAAGACGTCGATGATCGTCTGGATCGCCTCGTCTGAGAGCTCACGGAGGAAGCTCGACTTCCAGTAGTTGAGCGAGCCCGCCGGATACCCATCGTTCAGCATTGAGTTGATCGCCGGGTAGGGCATGGGCCCGATCTGCACCATGGCTGGCGAACCGAAGTCGAGGAGGGGCTTGAGGTCGATCTCCGCCTGCGACCCCTGACCCGCGTGGCACACGACGATTGCGGCGAGTGGCATGCCGGAGCCGTCCGGTGCGTGGATGAGCCCACTGTAGACGGTGAGCTCGTCTGGCAACTCAGCGGTGAAGTCGCGGTAGAAGGCCAGCACGTCCCGGGCAGCGTCGAACGAGTACGCCGCGAGGCCCCCAGTGACCTGCGCGAGCCGGTGGAGTCGGTATCCGAGCGTCGTCGCGACGCCGAAGTTCGCCCCGGCCCCGCGGAGCGCCCAGAACAAGTCGGGATCCTGCTCGGCGCTCGCCGTGCGGACGTCCCCCTCGGCCGTAACGAGCTCCACCGAGACCAGGTTGTCAGCGGCAAGGCCGTGCTTGCCCATCAGCCATCCAAGCCCACCACCCAAGGTGAGGCCGGCGATCCCTGTGGTCGAGACGACGCCGCCCGTCGTCGCAAGAGCGTGCTCGGCCGCCGCGTCGTTGAACTCCCCCCAGGTCACCCCGCCCCCCGCGCGGGCCGTGCGAGCATCCGGGTCAACGCTAACCTGCTTCATGGACGACAAGTCGATCATGAGCGCGCCGTCGGCGACCGCCCTGCCGGCCACGCCGTGCCCACCTCCGCGGATCGAAATCTCCAGGTCGCTCTCTCGCGCGAACGCGATCGCGGAGGCGACATCGGCGGTACCGCGGGGGCGAGCGATCAGGGCTGGCCGCTTGTCGATCAGGCCGTTGTAGATGCGCCGCGCCTCGTCGTATCCGGTGGCGTCGGGGCGCAGGAGATCCCCCGAGAAGGTCCCCTCGAGCGCTCGCAGGCGCTGCTCATCGAGCGATCCGGGTCCGGTCATAGGTCCGTTCCCCCCTTCGCGGGCGCCGGCGGCACAGCCGGATTCTAGAGAGCGGATCGCTCGGAGGGAAATTAGCCTGGGCGCCAATGCGCCGGCGCGAGGGAACCCAGGGTCGATCCCGATAGGTCGTCCGCCCGGGGGAGCCAACCCGTGGCGCTAATGGGGCCGCGGCTATAGTCCAGTCGTCGCTGCCGATCGGGAGGGCGAGAGAAGATGCTCACCGCCGTCCTCGCCCTCATGGCAAGCGTCAGCTGGGGAACCTCTGACTTCCTCGCCGGCCTGCGGAGTCGCCGTCTGCCGCTCCTCACCGTCCTGTTGGTCTCCCAGGCCGCCGGCCTCGTGTCGATCTCGGCCCTCGTGGCGGCGCGCGGAGAGGGCCCGCCGGTGGGTGCGCCCCTCCTGTACGCCGCGCTGGCAGGTGTGGCGGGGACGGTGGGGATCACCGCACTGTACCGAGGCCTGGCCGTCGGGGCCATGAGCATCGTGGCTCCGATCTCCGCGGCCTCTGGCGTCGTTCCGGTCGCGGTGGGACTGGCCACAGGTGAGCGGCCCACCCTTCCACAGGGGCTCGGCATCGCCCTTGCCATCGTCGGCGTCGTGCTCGCCTCACGGGCCGTCGGTGACCGGAGGTCCGAGGGATCGGTCGCGGCGGGGGTGGGGCTCGCCTGTCTTGCCGCTCTCGCCTTCGGTCTCCTTCTGGTCGCACTGGATGCCGCGAGCCGCGGCGATGCGCTGTGGGGGACCCTCATCCTTCGGGGAACCGCCCTTGGGCTGTTTGCGAGCGCGGCCCTCGTGGTGTGGCCGAGCCTCTCGCTGGAGCGGAGAGACATGATGACCCTGCTCGCGGTGGGCGTGCTCGACACCGGGGCGAACGCGCTCTTCGCCACGGCCGCCACGAGAGGGCTTCTCAGCCTGGTTTCGGTGCTCGCGCAGCTCTACCCGGTCGTCACCGTCCTGCTCGCCAGGTTCGTGATCGGCGAGCGGGTCGCTCCTATCCAGCAGGTGGGATTGGTCGCGGCGTTCGCCGGAGTGGGCCTCATCACCGCCGGGTGATCGGCGCGGGTCACGGCCGCGACCGGTCGGCATGGCTGTCCGACGAGGATCTTAGCCTGGGCGCGTCGGTGAGGAGCGGTTACCCTTCAGCGGATGGCGGTGCGGATCGAGTTCGACGACTGGTTCGACGCGGGCAGCTACGACGCCTGGAGTCCGCTTCCCCGTTTTCGGCTTCTCGATGATCCGAGGCTCGGACACTCGGCGATCGCGTCAAGGCCGCCTTTGGTGAGGAACCAGCACGCCGGTGGTCTCCCCTCCCGAAACCCCTCCCCGGAGTGAACTTCAAGGTAGTTGTTTCTCATGCTCGGGTGGCCTGCCTTCGCGCCGATTAGTGACAGGGATCGATCCCAGGCGTCCTGATCGCTTGCCTGCACCGACCATATGAGCGGCGCAAAGGGCCTCGGCGGGGGCGGCTTACGATCTTGCAACCTCACAGCGGATGGGGTTTCTTGAGCGCGTGCTGGAAGCTCGAGGGGTCGCCCGCCGCCACCGGCCGGGCCGTCGGCGGAGCAGTTGGCGGACCGCCGTCTGCCTGACGGCCCTTGCGGTTGGCGCCTGCACCGGCGGCGGGGCGCCGATCGCCACGACCACCGGTACAGCACCAACGCCGTTGCCACCGACTCCCTCGCCGGAAGGCTCGCTTTCGCTCGTGGGGCACAGCCGCCTCTACGAACGGGGGATGAATGCCGGGCTCGCCGTGTGGGGGGAGTACGCCTACGTGGGGAGCGTGACGGACGGCTCCAACCGTCACCTTCACCCCGGGGTCCTCGTTCTCAGCATCCGCGACCCCGCCCGCCCCAGGATCGTCGGTGAGATCGGGCCTCCGTATGAGGGAAATCCGGGGGAGACATCGCGCGAGCTTCGGATCTGGCCCGAGGAGGAGCTCCTGCTTGTGCTCAACTTCGGCTGCGACCCTTTCGTCAACGACTGCACGGGCGAGTTCGTCCAGCCCACGATCCGCTTCTACGACATCGGTGGCGAACTCGCGGATCATCCTCGGCTCGTCTCGACGTACGAGCCACCCGCGATGCCTCACGAGTTCTTTCTGTGGCAGGACCCCGGCGACCCTGGGCGGGCCCTCCTGTTCATGTCGTTGCTGGGATCTCCAGACCCCGTGTTGGTGACCGACATCTCGCGTGCCCGGCAGGGGAAGTTCGAGGAGGTGGCCAGGTGGGGGGCGGACTTCCCCGATCCCGGTCCGGACGATGACCTGCACTCGCTCTCGGTCTCGCCGGACGGGCGTCTCGCACATCTCGCCCACATGACGCAGGGATTCCTCGTCATCGATACCTCGGAGGTCGCTCGAGGTGATGCCGAGCCGACGATCCGGCTCGGCACGCCGATCGACAAGCGTCTGCAGTGGAGGGGCTGGGGCGCGCACAGCGCCGTTCCCATCCCCGGTCGTGACCTGGTGCTCACGACCGACGAGGAGGCTGTTGCACAAACCTATCGGTGGGCGCTGCACCTACATCATGTTGCGGGCATCATGGCGTCGCGGCCCAATATGTAGAGCCGATCGGGCATACTCTGGGTTTCTGCAACAGGCTCCCACAGGCAGTTTTGTCGTGTCGGAGGACCGACACGAACCTTTTCCCCACGGCTCGTAGCTCGTGCCGAGCTGCCCGGCGAACTCGTCGAGGCTCATCGCGGGCAAGTCTCGCCGAAGCGCCGGTCACGGTCCAGGAGAAGCGAGAAGGAGACGAGCTGTCGGCCGCCCACCCGCCGTGGGACACTCATCGCGTCCATGTCGCTCAGTTCCCATGGATCCGCGAGGCCGGCTCGGCCCCAACTGCATGAGGTCGGCGAGCCCGAGCGCGCTCCCGACCGACGGCGGGGCGCGAACGCGCTGATCGCAGCCAGCGCCGCGGCCTTCGCGGTCCTAGCCGTGATCGCCGCCAACTGGGAGCGGCTCCTTCTCACCATAGATGAGCCCGTCCAGCGCGCAGCGATTCGGGCGCGCTCAGACTGGCTGAACGAGGTCATCTCGTGGGTCTCTTTGCTCGGGACGCGCTACGTGATCGGCGCCCTTCTCCTCGCAGTCGCCGCGTGGGCGCTCCTAACCCGACGTTGTCGGGTGGCGCTCGTCGTGCTGATCGTCGCCTTCGCGCTGAACCCCCTCGTCGAGTACATCCTGAAGGAGATCGTCGGCCGGGCCAGGCCGGAGCTGCTGCCCCTCGGTCGGGGCCGCGGGCCCTCGTTCCCGAGTGGTCACGTCATGGCGTCCGTCGGGTTCTACGCGATGCTTCCCGCCATCATCGTGGGTCGGACGAAGGCTCGTCGCCTCTTCACGCTCGTCGTGAGCTGTGCGGTGATCCTGGCCATCTCGTTTGCCCGGGTCTACGTCGGTGTGCATTGGTTCACGGACGTGATCGGTGGCCTACTCATCGGTGCGGTCATGGCACTCGGTACTTACGCGGGGCTCCGCGGCCACCGGTTGGATTCCGCCTGGTGCCCGGGCCCAACCGGCCCGGCTCCCCCACCCGCTTCCATCCGGTCCCGGTAAGAGGCGATGGCCCGTTCGGCCAGCCGGCCGGGAGACTCGTTCGTCTCCTCTGATCGTCGCTGCAGCCAATCCCAGAGATCGGCACGGATACCGACCTGCCCCGACCGCTGTCCGAGCCGACGGGTAAGGGCCACGTAGACGGCGATCACGAGCCCGATGAGGAATAAGACGCTCACCAGGATGGCCCGACCGAAAGGATCCCCGTGCCAGATCTGGACAGTGCGCGCCTCCTCACCGAGGTCCAGCCGGAAGGCCCGCCAGAGGTACACGAAGATGTAGGCGCCCGTGTAGGCGAGAAAACCGACCAGGACGCCGAGGCCGAGCTTGCCTTTCATGGGAGATCCCCCCTCTTCAGCCATGGGATCGCATGGATACGCTCGCGCGGCTCCTCGGGTGAAGGGCACAGGCGGCCCACTGGCGTGGTGGCGACGAGTCGCTGTACGAATCGGGAGCGTCGCCCAATGAACACCGCAAGGGTCAGGCTTCCGAGCGCCAGGATGAGCAGCGCGATCCCCACGATGTCCCCCAGCGCGATGGCCCACGGGTTGAGGTGCAGCGTCGCGTTCGGATCACGGTAGGTGGCGAGCCCGGTCCGGATCGCCAGGACGCCTACCGTGGCGAGGCCGATACCCACCGACAGATACACCCCGCGGGGCCGCGGGCGCCGGACTATCGGCTCGCGCTCTGCGATCGTGTACCCGGCGGCTTTCGCCGTCTGATCGACGAGGGCGTGCACGGCCTGAGTGACGGCAAGGCTCCTCCTGGCTCCGAGCTTGGGCATCAGGCGACGCACCCCGTCCGCCAGGAGCAGCGCACCGGACAGGAGGATCCCCGCTCCCATCAGGCCGGGGACGAACACGGCGAGCACCGGGGTCGGCTCGGCGATCATGCGACCGCCTTCTCGGCCTGCTTCGTCACGGTGCCCTCGACCCCATCGATCTCGACCACTTCGCCTTCCGCGATGGCCCGTGTGGCCCCCTTCACGTTGAGGACGGCGGGGAGCCCGAGCTCCCTCGCCACGATCGCGGCATGCGAGAGGGGCCCGCCCTCCTCCAGGACGATCCCCCCGGCGATGAGGAACAGCGGGGTCCAGGACGGATCGGTGCTGTGAGCTACGATGATCTCGCCGGCAGCGAGCCTGGCGCCGTCGCGGAGGTTCCGGATGATCCTTGCCCGGGCCCGCACGCGGCCCGGGCCTGCGGCCCGTCCTGGGAGCACGTCCCCCTCGATGGGCGGAGCTTCCTCCTCCCCCGGGAAGCCGTCGAAGATCTCGGGGAGCGGCACGCCTTCCTGGGCGCATGCGAGCGCAGCCCGCCTGCGAGCCAGTTCCTCCGCCGAGACCGGTTCGTGCCCGTGAAGCGCCTGTTGGAGCTCGGTCTCCGACAGGAGCATGACGTCGTCGGGATCGTCGAGGAGGCCCGACGCGGAGAGTCGGCGTGACGCCTGCAGGATCAACCGGCGCTCTTCCCCGCCCAGCACGAGGAGGGCTGCCTTGGCCTGCTCCCGCAGGAGTAGGAACCGGCTGGCGTCGGTGGCGAGGTTGCGGAGCAGCCGGCCGCGCACGTCGACCAGCTGGCCGGTCATGACTCGCGTGGCCTTCCACTTCCACGAACGACGGAGCTCCGCGAGCAGCGCTTCGACCGGGTCCTGGGACGGGTCTCCGCAAGGGACTCCCGCCGGGGAGGGGTTGAGAGGGTAGCCCTCGCCGCTGGCCTTTTGACTTGGCCACTGCGGGGCGAGGTCTGGGTCCTCGTCCCAGGTTGGTCCCCCATACACCGACATCGAGCCGAGGTGGCGGGTCCCTTGTGGCGTGGTCCCGATCGATCTGTCGTCCTCGCGGCAAGGCCTGGCCAGATCCGGATCGGGAGAGGCGGTGATCCGCTGGGCCCAAAGCGCAGCGCTCTCGGGATCGACCCACCGCGAGATCGTGAGCTCGAGCGTCCGGTATGTAGCCGCCGCCTCCGCTGCGGCGGCGACCTCCGACACGTACCCCCTGGACGCGAGGTCGCGGATCGCCGCCCAGTAGGCGAGCATGTTTCGGAGGGGCAGAGCACGAAGGTCCACATGGAGGTCGATCACACCGTGGACCGCCCGGACGAAGAGCTTCACCTCGTCCCCCACCCGCCTGCGCAGCGGCAGCGCCCGCAGGCCGGCCAGCGCCCGGCGGAGCCAGCCCTCAGTCGAGCCCTGCTCCCCGCGCTCGGAGAGCACACGACCCAAGTACTGGCGCTCGACCTCCTCCCACGACCCCCCCGGCGTCGCCGCGGAAGCCTCGCGAAGAACCGAGAGATCCAGGGCTGCCCGGCCACGGAACCTGCCCAGGGCGAGGTACCTGCCCGGCCGCGCCGGCGGACGGATCCCGAGCCCCCAGAACAGGGTGCGGAACGCCTCGTCCAACATCGGCCCGTTGATCGTCCACAGCAGTGGCGGCAGGACGGCGGGCAGCATCTCCTGGACTCCCACAGGAGTGTAGGCGGCACCCGGAGCCGGCTCCGTGTCGAACCCGTCGTCGTCGACCCGCCTGCGGCCTTGGACGCTGATGGGTCGGTCCCGCACGACGGTGATGGGTCGGGCCTGCAGGACGAACAGCTCGCCCCCTGCCGATGCCCACTCGACGTCTTGCGGCGCTCCCATCCGGTGCTCGATGCGGAGCGCCAGCCTGGTGAGGTCCTCCAGGAATGTCGGGGGCCATGGGAGCTCGGAGCCCAAGACCTCGAACGTGGAGCGGTCCACGCAGTAATCAAACGGTGTGACCTTCCCCGAGACCAGCGACTCCCCGAGCCCGCGAACCGCTTCGATGCGGGCGCGTCGTGGATCGCCGTCCGGATCGACGGTGAAGACGACGCCGGCCCACTCCGCCGGCACCATCGTTTGGATAACCACGCCCATGGCGAGGTCGTCCTCCGCGATCCCGGCCGCCCGCCGGTAGGCGCGAGCGGGGGATCTCCAGAGGGATGCCCAGCAGAGTCGGACCGCTTCCACGACCGCCTCGGTTGTCCGAATCTCGAGGAACGACCGGTACTGCCCTGCGAAGGAGGCTGAGGCCAGGTCCTCCGCGGTGGCCGAGGACCGCACGGCCACGGGACCGTAGGCCAGCCGGTCGGCCGTCGCTTCCCGGATCGTCCCCTCGAGAAGCTCTTGGATTGGGGCTTCGAGGAAGGCCCGATCGACCCGCTCCGCCTCCTGCTCGACTTGGTCGAGCGGGGGTGGTCCCGCGTGGCAGAGCCCCTCTACGAACGGTCGCAGCCCGGCCCGGTCGACGAACGAGCGGTACGCCTCGCCCGTCAAAGCGACCGCGCCGGGGACCGGGAAACCGAACCCCACCAATCGATCGAGGGATGCGGCCTTTCCGCCTACCTCGGTGATGGCGGCGCCGCCTCCGTCCAGGGGGCGAACCAACCGGCGCCGAGCAAGGTTCGCGGACCGCCCGACGCTGGAGGGCTCAGCCATGTCGCTCCCCATCCCTCCGTCCAGGCTCGTCGGGCAGCCGGTGGCCGCACTTCGGGCAGTCGTCGCCCATCGGCGCGGCGCAGCCCGTGAACCCGCACCATCCGCAGGAGACCCACATCCAGAGCTTCACGTCCTCCGCCGCCTTTCTTGGGCCGAGAACCCGTCTCGGTGAGGGCATGTTCGTTGAAGCGCGCCGGCCTGGGTAGACGAGTTTTAACCCATTTCCGCAGGTCAGAGGACCCAACGTCGCTTGGGTACTTCCGGAAAGGCTCAGGACTCGGGTTCGGGAGCCCGATTGAGACCTCTCTGGATCGAGTAGCGCATCAGCTCGTAGCGCCGGTGCATGTGGAGCTTGGCCAGGATGTTATGCACGTGATTCGGGACGGTCTTCAAGCTGATGAAGAGCTTCTCGGCGATCTCGCGGTACGTATGCCCTTCGCCACCAGCGTCAGTACCTCGTTCTCCCGGGGCGAGAGCCCGCGCTGCCCGGTCGAGGGTTGGATCTCGGCAGCGGCCCGACGGAACTCCGAGAGCACGAGCCCCGCGAGGGACGGGGTGAACACCCGGACCTGGCGCACGGCGTCCGCGATCTCCTCGCCGTGGAGCTCTTCAGCAGGTAGCCGCCGGCGCCGTTCTTCACGGCCTCGAGGACGTCGGCCTCCTCACCCGAGGCCGCGAGCACGACGATCTTCACGTGAGGGGTCTCGTCCGCGCCTCGGACGGTGGGCATGCTGAGATCCATCAGGATCACTTCCGGCATCGCCTCCCTCGCCACATCGATCGCCTCGTCGCCGTCGGAGGCCTCGGCGACGACCGCCGCCACGCCGGATCCCTCCAGATCCGCGCGGAGCCCATCGCGCCAGATCGGATGGTCGTCGAAGAATGACCCGGATCCTCGAGAGGAGTTCGGCCAGCGAGCGATTGTTCCGGGTTCGGAGGTTCTCCGATCGGCCGATATGGCCGGACAGTATCCAGGCAGTTATCGAACGCCCTCCACACGACTCGGTCTTGACAGCAAAAGCATCCGAAACCGGGACGCTCGCGATTGCTCGCCCCGGCGAACCGTCGTCCGTCTGAAATTCCGTGAACGCCAACCGTTGGGCAGTGACTTTCGTGCAGGTGAGTGAATACGGTATGTCATCCCGCGTGACGTGGGCAGCGACGTCTATCGGTCCGCAGGAAGCAACCAGAGCCAGCATGGCTGCGATCAGGGTGAGCTGAAGAGTAGACCACCGATTACGGTTCCTCACCGGTGTCGTACCCAGGTGGCGGCGTCGGCAGCAACTCATCGGGCAGGTCGTTCTGCTCTTGGAGCCTCCGATAGGCGACCTCCCAAGGCCACCGGTCGAACCCGGCTACATCCACTCGCTTAGTGGCTAGTTCTGCCTGGATGATGTCGTCTAGCTTCCCGAATGCGATTGCCGGTGAGCCCTGTTCGTTGGAAGCGAGATCGACGGCGCCTCTCATGTCGGCAGCGATCAGCGAGTAGGCGATTCGGACATCGTTGGGAGAAACGGTTCCGTCCGGGTTCACCGTCCACAGTCCCGACGTCAGATCGGCGACCCACAGGCTCTGGGCGCTGCCATCGCGGAGGTAGAGCTTCCCCCAGTGGAGGAAGAAGACGAACTTGCCGCCGACTGAACCGGTTGACTGTGGAGCGACGACCTCCAGCTTCTGTCCCAGCGCGATCGCCGGTCCCACGCCGGGTGCCGCAAGAACGGAGTCGACCCCCATCGTCAAGGGGAACACGGCGACCGGCGTCACGTCGTACGAATAGGGATCCGCCGCCCACTCCTCGGACCAATCCGCTCCGTCCTCGGAGTTCCAGTAGGGGCTCCCGACCTGCTCGACCGTCCCCGTGACGATTGCGCTCGCCCGCGTGATCCAGTCTCCAAGGCTGAGCGATTCCCTGGTGAAGCCTGCGGACCCGCGGGCGATCCCCCTCGCTGGTCGTCACGGGAAAGGCCGGCCAAGAAGCCGAGCGCTGGGATGAGCGCCGCGATGATCATCGCCGGGAGCAGGACACGTAGTTTCGAGGAAACCATGCCGGGAAGCGGATGTCTCATCGCTCAGTCTCCATCTTTGAGAGCGATGCTATTCAATAGGATCCGACCGTCGGTCGAGTTGTGGATATAAACCCAGATGTCCTGAACCTCGAAGTCTCCGATGTTGAACGTCGTTCGACACTGCTCCCATGTGGCGTCCTGATGCGTCTCGTAGCACATGTCCCCCCAGACGTGGGAGGGTGTCGTCCCGCCACCCTGGTCGACGCCACCACTGGCAAATGAGATCAGGGAGTTCCATCGAATTCGTAACCGGAAACGATCGTTCGAGCCCGTACAGGAGAGATCGGAGCACGGCGGGGCATTGTCGCAGATCAGACGTTGGGCACCATGTTGGGCGCGATCGAGTTTATGGACCGCACGCCTTGACGTTGTAGCCCAGGGATCCCAGCGCCGAGACGGCTCGATCGAACCTTTCGGTCAGGAGCCCGGCGCCACCCCATGAGGTGGAGACCACCGCCCCCGTGTCGCCGGGTGAGAGCGCTTGCGGACGATCGGCACGGGCGCAAGTCTGGCATGTGGGTCGGGCGCATTGCGAAGATCCCCAGTCCACCACTCCGGCTGCCTGATCCAAGTGGCCGGGCTCATCTTCGGGGGTGTGGTCCCGGCAGGAGTTGAGGCGGCGGGCGGTTCGCGCACCGATCAATCAAGACCCCCTACGAGTCCCTCCCCGGGCCTTACCCACCGAGCGGCCATCTGTCTTGGGTGTCCCAGAGCTTGCGGTTATAGATGTAGGAGTCGCGGGCTAGGCGGGCGCGGAGTAAGCCTCGACGAACGCTTGAACCAGCGCCTTCCGCGCAGGACCAACAACGTGGTCGAGCGGGCCTTCCGGTTCGTCCGTCAACGTCAGCGCCCGATGGGCGCGTTCACCAACCAGGACTCGGCCGAGCGGATCTTCGGAGCGTTAGGAAGAGAGTGGAACAGGCGGAGGAGCCATCCCCTCGAGGCGATTTACACAACTTGATGCCATGAGGAGCGGGCCTTCCGCTCCCGTGCTTAGAGCGGACTACCGTCCGCTCGGGCAAGCGACAGGAAGGAGACCCAGTCATGGTCTACGTCGGAGTGGACCTTCACCGCAAGCGCTCGTACGTCGTGGCCGTGGACGCCGAGGGGCAGCCACTGCTCAGCCGACGCATCGACAACGATCCGGGCGAGTTCTTGCGGATCTTCGGGGAGCTCGGGCCCGAACCCGTGGAGGTGGCCTTCGAGGCGACGTACGGGTGGGGGTGGTTCGCTGATCTGCTCGCCGACGCCGGCATCTCCACGCACATGTCCCATCCCCTAGCGACCAAGGCGATTACCGCCGCGAGTGTGAAGAACGACGCCGTCGATGCGAGGACCTTCGCCCACCTGCTCCGGACCAACCCCCTGCCCGAGGCGTGGATCGCCCCGCCGGAGGCCCGGGAGGCCAGGCGGCTCGTCCGGATGCGCACATCGCTCGTCCGGATCAGGTCCCAGCTCAAGTGCCAGGTGCATGCCCTGGTCGCCGAGCACGCCGTTCAGGTCCCGATGTGGGACCTGTTCGGCAAGGCCGGGCGCCTGCTCCTAGCCGACCTGCGGCTGCCGGCGGTCTCTCAGGGAAGGGTGCAGGCCAGCCTGCGCATGATCGACACCATCTCCGACGAGGTCGCGGCGGCCGACGGCGAGATCCGCGGGCTCTTCTGCTCGGATCCACGAGTTGCTCGGCTGAGCGCCATCCCGCGAGTGGGCCCCGTCACCGCGGCGGCGGTGGTCGCCGAGATCTGGGACGTGAACCGGTTCCCCTCGCCGGATCGCCTCTGCTCCCGGGCGGGCCTGACGCCCTCGGAGCCCTCGAGCGACGTTCACACCCGGCGGGGACACATCTCCAAGCAGGGGCCCCGGTGGCCGAGATGGGTGATGGTGGAGGTCGCCGGCCGCCCCGACGTCGATCCCACGTTCCGGACCTTCGACGACCGCATCGCCCGACGTCGTGGCCGCAAGATCACTCGGGTGGCCCTGGCTCGCCGGGTCCTCACCCTCTGCTACTACGTCCTGCGCGATGAGGGAGGCTGCCGTGCCTTCCCGCTCGCCGAGTGATGTCGGGTTGGTCGAGGCGCGCTCGATTCACGTCATGGCCTCAGTCGACGGCCGACCTTCTTGATTGAGCCCCCTCGCCGCACGTCCACCATGGAGCACACTCTCCGAATGGATGACTGGTTCCTCCCGACCCTCAACGTGGTGAAGGCAACAACCAACCCACAACGAACAGGAGGCAACGATGATTTGACGTCCCGAGCTCCTTCATAGTGGTGCCGGTCGCGGTTGCGCGGCCACCGAGACCGGTGAAAGTAAGCCGGGCCGCCTGCTGACGTCGGTGCTCATTGGTGCCGTGGAGCCCGATTCATAGTGGGACTCGGGGACCTCGGGCACGATTGATTGCTGCTGCGAGCGCGAGCTTCAGATTCCAGGCGATGAGGTCCCTTCAGGCGGTCCGCAGTAGTGAGGAGCGGAGAAGGGAGGGCACGTGGACACGCTCATCGAGCGATGCGCTGGACTCGACGTCCACAAGGACACCGTTGTCGCCTGCGTCCGGGTCCCGGGTGACGGCCGCACCCGCCAAGCCCATGTCGCCGAGTTCGGCACGACCACCGCCGAGCTGCTCGGGTTGCGGGACTGGCTCACCGGTCACGGGGTGACCGTGGCGGGCATGGAGTCCACCGGGGTGTACTGGAAGCCCGTCTACTACCTGCTCGAGGATGCCATGGAGTGCTGGCTGCTGAACGCCCGGCACCTCCGAAACGTCCCGGGGAGGAAGACCGACGTGGCCGACGCGGCATGGATCGCCCAGCTCGTGGAGCACGGGCTGGTCCGCCCCTCGTTCGTCCCACTCGCGAGATCCGGGAGCTTCGTGATCTCACCCGGTACCGCAAGGCCCAGATCCAGGAGCGCGCCAGGGAGGCCCAGCGCCTGGACAAGGTGCTGCAGGACGCCGGCACCAAGCTCTCCTCAGTGGCCTCCGACATCCTGGGGGTCTCCGGTCGGGCCATGCTCACCGCCTTGGTCCAGGGCAGCCGCGACCCGAAGGCCTTGGCCGAGCTGGCCAAGGGCACGCTCCGCAAGAAGATCCCCCGGCTCCGCGAGGCGCTCGCTGGTCGCTTCGACTCCCACCACGCCCTGCTCGTGGGCGAGATTCTGGCCAAGCTCGACTACCTGGACGAGTCGATCGGACGGCTGTCGGCGGAGATCGACCGGGTGATCGCCCCTTTCGCGCCGCACGTTGAACTGCTGGACACCATCCCCGGCATCGACCGCCGTTGCGCCGAGGCCATGGTCGCCGAGATCGGCGTGGACATGGCCCGCTTCGGCGACCCGGCCCGCCTCGCCTCCTGGGCGGGCGTGTGCCCCGGCCAGCACGAGTCAGCCGGCAAGCAGAAGACCGGCAGGACCCGCAAGGGTTCCAAGTGGTTGCAGATCCACCTGCACGAGGCGGCCAACGCCGCCGCTCGGTCCAAGGGCACGTATCTCTCCGCCCAGTACGCGAGGCTCCGCCCCCGACGAGGCCACACGAAGGCGATCGTCGCGGTCGAGCACTCCATCCTGGTCGCCGCCTACCACATCCTTGCTCGCGGCGTTCCTTACAGCGATCTCGGCGCGGACTGGTTCTTCCGTCGCCACGATCCCGAACGCCACGCTCATAGGCTCGCCCGTCAGATCGAGGCGCTCGGCTTCCGCGTCACCATCGCGCCATCGGAGGCCGCCTAAGCGTCGCCCGAGAGACTTTCGCTTCAGATGACGGATGGTCTGGGTGACGGCCGCCCGCCTGTCGCCGACCGCCGGTGAGGCCGACCCCACCCGTGGGCACAACATCGGTCGTCTCGGTTTCGGCGGCGCGACTACTCCGCCTCTGCCTGAAGAGCCCGGGCGTACACGTCGTTCCCGATGGCCGGGCGCAGTTGGTCCTGCCAGGTGGGCAGCTCGGCCCGGCGCGAGGGTCAGCTGCTCAGGGAGCCAGTCCGCCATCAGGTCGAGCAGGTGGGACTTGTTTCCGTACCCCACGGCCGGAAGCACCCAGGCTGATCTGGGTGCTCTCGCCCGGTGGTTTGAGCGGTTCCTCGTCTGTTCGCGATCTCGACGCTCGGGCGACGATCGGGGTGAGGCCGGGGAGGCCCGGCCGGGGACCGAGGAGGAGCGATGCGGACGGCGATCGGATCCCGAGGATGACACGGCGCCGGTCGCACGCCTTCCGGCACCCGGTCCGGCTGCTGCTCACCGCAATCGTGTTGGTGATGCTCGCGAAGTCCGCCGTGGCGCGCGTCCCGGCCACCATGCCTGGCGCTCCCGAGTGCCGCGACCTGCCCGGCGCCACCACGGTGCATTACGAGACCGGGACGGCCTGCCCGCCCGATGGCTTCGCAACGATCATCGGGTACACGCCCGTGCTGGTCCAAACCCGCGCCGGGTGGCGGTACACGCGGCCGGTCTCGGCCGACGGCGGCTGCAGCGACCCGCTCGCCGACGAGGGGCCGTTCTGGGACTTCGGCGACGTGTGCCGGGCGCACGACTACGGCTACGACCTGGTGCGGTTCGGCATCGGCGAGCGCACCGAGGCCGACGCGCTCCTGTACCGCGACATGAAGCGGAGCTGCGCGGCGAACGGCCCCGTCGGCGCCCCGGCATGCAAGGCGCTCGCGGACTCCGCCCACGCGGTGCTGTGGGCGGGAGATGTCAGCCCGGGCTTCGAGCCGGGCCCGGACGACCTCCCCTGATCCCTCAGGGCGCCCGGTCGAGGCCCCGTTGGATGGCGTAGCGCATCAGCTCGTATCGCTTCCTGAGCTGGAGCTTGGTCAGGATGTTCTGTACGTGGTTCTGGACGGTCTTGTGGCTGATGAACAGCTTCTCCGCGATCTCCCGGTAGGTGTAGCCCTTGGCAACAAGTCGCAGGATCTCGTTCTCGCGCCCAGTGAGACCCGGCTCTCCCGCCGTCGGTGCCGTCGCGACGCGCCGGAACTCGGAGAGTACCAGACCGGCCAGGGGCGACGTGAATACCGGCTCCCCCTGATGGACCCGCCGCACCGCATCGGAGATCTCCGTCGCGGTGGAGCTCTTGAGGAGGTAGCCCGCCGCCCCCACCTTCACCGCCTCAAGGACGTCTGCCTCTTCGCCCGTGGCGGAGAGCACGAGGACCTTCACGTGCGGAGCCTCCTCCACGATCCGACCGATGGCATCGACGCCCGAGACCGTCGGGAGGCGGAGGTCCATGAGCACGACGTCCGGCATGGTCTCCCTGGCCAGTTCGATCGCCTCTCCACCGTCCGTGGCCTCGGCGACCACGACCGCGATCCCGGAGCGCTCGAGATCGGCCCGGATCCCGTCGCGCCATACAGGGTGGTCGTCCACCACCATGACCCGGATCCGGTCGTCGTCCGGTCGGTCGGTTCCTTGCTCCCGCTCACTCATCCTCCGCTCCCCGGGTCGGGAGGCGGAACTCCACCTCGGCCCCGCGTCGTGGAGCCGAATGCACGCGCATCTCCCCGCCGAGCGCCTCGATCCTTCCCTTCATGCTCTTGAGGAGACCGAGCTTCCCCTCGCGGGTCAGCCGTTCCTCGTCGTAGTCGAAACCAACGCCGTCGTCCCGGATGGAAATGACGAGCTCGCCGTCGACCTCCTCGGCGAAGATCGTCACCGTCGTCGCCCGGGCGTGCTGGGCGACGTTCTCGAGAGCCTGGTGGACGGCGCCGCTCAGCTCCTCAACATCCCCGGCCGGGAGCCACACCGGACCTGCGGTCGTGATCGTCACGGGGACGCCGTCGACGCCGAACACGGCGGCCTGGAGCGCGGTTCGAAGCGAGACGGTTCCGGCTGCCGGCTGGTCGGGGGCTTCGGTGAGCAGCGCGCGGAGCGCCTGCTCCTGTCCCGCAGCGAGCGCCACGAGGCCCCGGACCTCCTCCGCCGGAACCAGGGACCGCGACGTCAGCTCCTTGCCCTTCTTCCCGACCATGGCCAGCGCCTGCAGCACCGAGTCGTGGATCTCGCGGCCCAGGGCCTCACGCTCCGCCAGTCGGGCCGCGCGTTCCCGCTGCCGAGCGGCCTCCTCGATCGCCCGGGATCGCTCGGCCGCGGACCTCGTCAGGACCCGGCGAACGATCCCCGCCGCTCCTCCCGCGGAGACGTAGTAGAAGGCTCCGTTCAACAACGCCGCCCTCTCGCCGCCGGACAGCTCACCGAGCGAGAGGCCGTTGAACGTCCGGCTGAGGGCGAGACCGACGGAGAGTGCGGCGCCCGCCGCGAGCCCGGTGGTTAGGCCGCTCCCCGCGCCCACGGTGAGCGCCGCGCTCGCCGGATAGGACGTGGCGAAGAAGGGAGCACCGGACGCGGTCGTCCCCTCCCTCATCACGATGCCCGAGATCGGCAGGAGCGCGATGGCGAGCCCGAGGTCGATCCAGCGGTTGAGAGACCGCTCCCATCCCCTGGTGAGTGTGAACCACAGGTTCCAGGAGCCGACCACCACGAGCGCCGCGAGCGCGAGGCCGGGACTGCGGATATCCTCCCGCGCCGCAGCCGCCAGGACCGCCATCCACGCGAACGTCGCCCAGCGGTAGGCGAGGATCCCGAACCAGAGCCCCCGCAGGCCGGGCTCGACCTCGGAGGCTCCCGGAGACTCGTGTCGCGCCATGTCCCGCCCGCCTCCGCCCGAGGGTGTCATGCCCGTCCGTGTGGGTCAAGCACGAGCCCTTGGGCCCTTCTCCGCTTCTCGCAGGATGCCTCCAGTCATGGGAAGCGGTAGCGGCGGCGCTGAGGGAATCCGAGTGAAACCTCCTCGGGGTACCGCAAATCTTGGAATGGCTCCCAGGCGGACCGGAGCCTCCGCCTGATCGACCTCCGTTACCGCAGTCCGCCTGTTATCTGGCTCTCGACGCTCGTGCCCGGGGTGGGATGCGCCCACATCGAAGACGCGACGAATTTCCCAGCGAACCTTTGGGCGGTCGTCAATGATGCCCGCCGGAAGCGGCGAGTGAGGCCGCCCCGAGCAGTATCTGCAAGGCAGCAAACGCCAACACCGCCCCGACCATCCGCCGTAGCTGTCTCCGGATTGCCCCCGGTTGCAGGAGCGCCAATACGCCGACCCCGATGAGCGCCTCGCAGGCGGTGGCCGCAACGTCAACGACGCCTGCCGACTCCGGGACGCCTGCGTCGGGACCGATCGGTAGACCGACCGTCCGTGACAAGCCCCAGGTCACGACGATGGCCAGGTTCCCGATCGCCCCGGCGAGATAGACAACGCTCGATGGCCGAATCATGACGAGCATCGCCCAAAGTGCCTGAAGCCCTCCGGTGGCCGCGAAGAACGCCCCGAAGAGCCAGTACTCCCTGAGGTGCTCACCCGTCACGGCGAAGTGAATCGCCGCCGCTCCAGCCGACAGCACCGATAAGGCCAATCGAAGAGGCTCGGTTTCGGAGCTCGGCGCGACTCGGCCCACGTCTCGCGTGTTCATGGACCCACCCTCCCATGGACGGTTTCCTGCCACGAAAGGTGCGTGATCGGCGTCACGCGGAACAGACGGAGATCGCCTCATTTGAGACGGCACAACTACCTATTGATGGCTGGTACCTTGCCGTCGAAATTGCCCCGCGCCGAGAACGACCGATCGCCCGGCCTTGATGCGCTCGCGCCGCCTCGGGTCGTACAGCGGTTCGAGCGCCATCCCTTCCTCCAGCGGCACCGAGGAGACCGAGCTCAAGGCCCGGCGCACAGCCAGAGCAGCCAGTGACAGGGCGGCCAACCCCACGAGAACCGCGCCGATGCCCGCCCACGGCGCCGTCTGGGCCCTTGGTGCGGCATCTGGGGCACGTTCGCGAGTGGCGACCGAGGCAACGGGATTCGTTTCCGGCAGGCCCTGGTCCACGAGGTACTGGAAGAAGCCGAGGGAGCTCTGACACCAGCCGGCAGTGATCGGCATGTTGATTCCGACTGTCAGCTCGTGACCCGGCGGGGTATACGTCACCGGCCCGCCCTTCGCGTACGGATACAGGTCCTGTCGGATGAGGACGTCGCTGAAGTCGAACCGATAGGTCACGAGGTACGTAGGCCCCAGATCCGCGGGAGTCCGTCCCAACTC
>JBOGVI010000524.1:0-4583 GCA_050692695.1 Actinomycetota bacterium | reverse complement strand
CCCGGGAGTTGATCTCGCCGGACGCCCGGTACCGCCGGTACGGCTCGAGCAGGTCCGACAGCGGGCCCCCGGCCAGCGACAGCTGCTCCAGGGCCACCACCGCCGCGATCAGGCCGGAGTCGGCCCGGTAGTTGTCGCGGAAGTAGTAGTGGCCGGAGTGCTCGCCCCCGAACACGGCCCCGGTCTCCGCCATGACCTGCTTGATGAAGGAGTGGCCCACCCGGGTCCTGACCGGCCTCCCGCCGTTCTCCCGGATCACCTCGGGCACCGCCCAAGAGCAGATCAGGTTGTGGACGATCGCCGCGCCGGGGTACCGCTTCAGCATGGCCTGGGCCACCAGGGCCGTGACCTCCGAGCCGCTCACGCCCTCGGCCCGCTCGTCCACCAGGAACACCCGATCGGCATCCCCGTCGAAGGCCAGACCGATGTCGGCCCGACGTTCCAGGACGGTACGCATCAGGTCGCGCTGGTTCTCGGGCTGGATGGGGTCGGCCGGGTGGTTGGGGAAGGTCCCGTCGAGCTCGGGGAACAGGTGGACCAGCGTGACCGGCAGGCGCCGCATCACCGGCGGAACGATCAGGCCGCCCATGCCGTTCGCGGTGTCCGCGACGACCTCAAGGGGCGCGACGTTCGATGGATCGACGAACGTGAGGACATGCTCGACGTAGGCCTCGAGCATGTCGCGCCGCTCCACAGAGCCGCGTGAGGCCACCGGCGGGCGCTCGTCCCGTTCCGCCAGCGCTCGAATGTCGGCGAGGCCGGTATCCTCCCCCACGGGCCGGGCCCCGGCCAGACAGAACTTCAGGCCGTTCCACTGCGGCGGGTTGTGGCTGGCGGTGAGCATGATCCCGGGGACGTCGAGCGATCCGGACGCGAAGTACAGCAGGTCCGTGGAGGCGAGCCCGAGATCGAGCACCGCGGTCCCCCGGGCTGCGATCCCCTCATGGAGGGCGGCGGCGAGCGCCGGCGATGACGGGCGGCAGTCGTATCCCACGGCCATTCGGGGGGCGCCGGCCCACTCGGCGAACGCGGACCCGATGCGCCGGGCGACGCCCTCGTCCAGCTCGGTGGGGACGACCCCTCGGACGTCGTAGGCCTTGAAGATGGAGCCGAGCTCGCGATGCGGTGACACTCACCGCATCCTACTCAAGATGGGCGACGGCCTAGTCCTTGGAGAGCACCGAGCCGATTACCGACTGAAGCCGGATGGCCTCGCCGTCGCGGTACCACCACTTGGCTTCGCACAGGTGGCAGGTGGTAAAGGCCAGATCGCTCCCGCTCACGGTCATCGTGATGGAGATGAGGTCGCCCTGCTGACAGACCGGGCAGGTGCCTTCCAGCTTGCCGTCCATGACCGTATAGTCGGCCGGCCTCGGCCGTTCGGCCATAGCCCGGCGACCTCATTTCCCTAGGTCAATTCGGACCCTCCCGGCCGTGGGCCGGTGCGGCGTCCGTCCCTCCCCGTCGGTGGGATGGGGGTCCCGGTTCCGGGGGAGGCCAAACGCGCGCGTTCGCGAACGACGGGTTCCCTACTGCGGGGCGGCCACGACGTTTCGTTCGTCGCGGACGCTCCAGCCGACCGGCGGGGTCAGCCGCTCGATGTGCTGCGTGCAGAGATCGACGAGGTTCGGATTGGGTTCTGGCACGAGGTCGCCCACGACCACCACGCGGCTTCCGTAGGACAGGCCCACGGTGGCCACGGCCTCGGCGTTGCACCGCATCTTCGCGCACGCCCTCACGGACGAAATGCTAAATGACAAATGTGTGATTCACAAGCACGCTGTCAGACAAGTGGGAGAGGCGGTTACGGCTTGATCAGGACCGTGGTCCCCATCGGCACCAGGGGGTACAGCTCCTCCGAGTCGGAGATGAACATCCGGACGCAGCCGTGGGAGGCGTAGGTGCCGATCGATCCGGAGTTGTATGTCCCGTGGATCCGGATGCCCGGCGCGTCCAGGTACAGGGCCCGCGTCCCGAGGGGGTTGCCGGAGCCCGGCGGGATGTACAGGGGCAGGCCGGCCCCCCAACCGTCCGGCGCGGGGTTGTACCAGCCGGGGTTCTCCGCCTTGTTCACGACCTCCCAGGTGCCGACCGGCGTGGAGTAGCCCGACGCGGCGGTGGCTACCGGATACTCCTTTACCACCTTGAATCCGTCGTACAGGTACAGCATGTTCTCGGACAGGTCGAGCACGATGGTCTTTCCGAGCGAGTCGACGGTCACCTCGGGCTCCACGGTTCTCACCGGCACCTGCACCGCGTTCACCCGGTTCGAAAGGGCGTTCAGGATCCGAGCCGCGGCGGCCGAGGTCCTGAGCTCCTCCCCGGTCCTGGGCTTCTGGACGACGAGCTCTCCCTCGACCAGCTTGATCTCGGCGTTCACCGCGGGCTTCGCCACCTCTGCATAGGCCTGCTGGACGAAAGCCTCGACCTTCGCCTGGTCGTAGGTGAAGCCGAGCTCGACCGCGGTCTCGACGGGCCGACCCGTGACGTGGTGGTACACCCGCGACAACAGGGGCAGGGAGTCGGCGGCGGCGAAGGCCCGATCCACCGCACCCTCGATGTCGGCTCGCGTGCCAAGGGCCGCCGGGGTGACGTTCCACGAGTACCCGGCCGCGCCCACCGAGAGGTCGCCGCCGAGCGATGTGTCCGCCCTGGCCGTCACGGCCCGGATGGCCTGATCGCGGGTCATGCCGCCCACGTCCACGCCGTCGATCGTGACGCCGAGCAGGATGTGCGAGGCGCTCGATCGCTCGTACCGGTACGCGGCGAACGCCGTCCCACCGCCCAGCACCACGAGGACCAGGGCCGCGGCCAGCCCCATCCACCAGCCGCGCCCGCCCCAGCTCATCGAGTGCTTGCCGTGTGCCATCTCGTTCCCGTCGCTCCTGTTATCGGCTCCGGGGGGCCGCTACTTGGGTGAAATCATACGCACGGATGCCTCTTCGTTCATCTGGGTACCCATTCGTCCGGGATCGGAACCCCCGCCGACACCGCGTAGGTGGCGAACCCCTCCAGTCCGAGGGAGTAGGACGCCGCGGCGAGCACAAGGGTTCCCGAGGACGACACGGCGAGGATCGCGGCGAGGGGCTTGGCCGTGACGAACAGGTTCGGTCCCGCCACGGTCCGGCCCGGAGGGATGCTTATCGTCACCGGCTGCGGAAGCTCGCTTGTGCCCGACGGCAGCACCGAGAGCCTGACGTCGATCGTCTCGTCTCCTAGGTTCGCCAGGACCAGGCCGGGGTGGAACGGCGGGCCTGCCACGGCAGGGAGCACCACCCACGCGCCGGCCGGTGCTGGGACGCCCGTCGTAGAGCCCCGGTCGGAGGACTTCCCCAGGGTTCGTCGGGCCACCACCACCCCTGGGGCGGACCGCACCTCGATGGTGGACGGGCCGTCCGTTGTGACGGGGTGAATCACGGCCGAGGCCGCGCGGGGGGCTCCCTGCTGGATGCTCGGCAGGCCCAACAGGCCGTCGCGGGACAGGAGCGCGCCCTCGATTCCGGGGCGGCTCTCCCCGGTGTTCATCACCACCAGCGTCGTGGCGCCCTGGTCGAACCCACCGGGCAGGATGCTGCGCTCGGGTGGCTCACCGAGAACCCCCACGCTGCTCCGGGTCCCCCCAAGGTCGGACAGGCCAAGGGACCCTGCGGCCACCCGCCCCACCTTCACGTCAATCTGGGTGGACACAGGATCGTAGCCCAGGGCCGTGGCGTTCAGGCGGAACGCCCGGCTCCGGTACGGCTTGAGGACCACGTTTGTCCAGGCCTCGGTGGTGATCGGCGCTTGCTTCTGCGTGTAGAGCGTGAGGGTGAACACGGCGTCGGCGGCGAACGGGTTCATCACGACGACGAACGCGTCCTGGCGCTCGGTGCTGGTGCCCTCCGGCACGAACCAACGCTGGCCGGCCCGGGGAAGGCATGGCTCGGCGGCGACGCCCTTCTCTCCGCCGCCAGCATGGGCCACCCACCCCGCCGCCACCCAACCCCCGAAGTACTCGATGAAGGTCGAGCGGTCTCGGTCCCCAGCGGCCTGGGAGACGAGGAGCTCGGTGCCCGGTTCGACCGTGTACGACTGCGGGGCGGAGGGCCTGCGTTCGGAGAGTGCCGTCACGCGGATGTCCACCGGCG
This sequence comes from Actinomycetota bacterium, assembly GCA_050692695.1. Lineage (GTDB taxonomy): Bacteria > Actinomycetota > UBA4738 > UBA4738 > HRBIN12 > AC-69. The sequence continues at coordinate 456 of JBOGVI010000524.1, read as the reverse complement.
ACGAACCGGGGTTGGCAACGGCCAGCGTCACCTCCCAGTCGGTCCCGCCCCCGTGGGGGCAGAACCACGCGCCCGACGGCGCCTGGCTGGGAGGACCGGAGGCCGCCGCCCTTGGTCCCACCTCTCGCTGGAGGTAGACGCCGCCGGCCACCATCACGGCCACGACGACCGCAGCCGAGAAGATCTGGGCACGAGACCTCACCTGGACCCCGGCCTCCTGGTGATCCACAGCACGGCCAGCCACAACACAAGGAGGGCGATCATCTCGGTCGTGCGGATCCACTGGTCGGCGTAGGTGAGCCGCACCGGACCCCCGTCCGCTTCGAACCCTATGCCCCACCCGAAGGCAGGCTCCGTGCCGATGGATCGGCCCCCGGTTTGGACCCGCCACCCCCCTTCGTCCTGCTCCGACACGAAGCCGAACCCGGCACCAGGCGACCGGCCGGCGAAGCCCCC
>JBOGVI010000523.1:0-2526 GCA_050692695.1 Actinomycetota bacterium | reverse complement strand
AGGCGGTCCGAGTCCCCGATCTGGCTGTGGAGATCACCCTTCAGCCGCTTCGGCGGATGGAGCTCGACGCCGCCGTCCTGTTCTCGGACATCATGGTTCCCCTCGCCGCCATCGGGGTCGACGTCCGCGTCGAGCCCGGAGCCGGACCGGTGGTGGCCGAGCCCATCCGGACCGCGGGCGACATCGAGCGGCTGCGGCCGCTGGAGCCCGAGGCCGACATGCCCTACGTGCTCGAGGCCATCCGGCTCCTGCGGAAGGAACTCAGGGTCCCGCTGATCGGGTTCGCCGGCGCCCCGTTCACGGTGGCGAGCTATCTGGTGGAAGGGGGACCGTCGCGTGACCACGCGCGCACGAAGTCCCTGATGCACGAGGACCCGGCCCTGTGGCGGCGGCTGATGGAGGTCCTCGCCGACCTTGCCGTGGCGCACCTGCGGGGGCAGATCGAGGCCGGGGCTGACGCGGTCCAGGTGTTCGACAGCTGGGTGGGCGCGCTGGACCCCGAGGACTACGAGCGGTTCGTGCTGCCGGCCATGCAGCTCGTCTTCGGCGGGCTGGCGGACCTGGACGCGCCGGGCATCCACTTCGGCGTGGGGACGGGAGAGCTGCTCGGCCTGATGCGGCGGGCCGGCGGGCACGTCATCGGGGTGGACTGGCGCGTCCCGCTCGACGCCGCGTGGCGCCGGATCGGGTACGACCGCGGCATCCAGGGGAACCTCGATCCCGCGGCGTGCCTCGGATCGTGGGACGTGGTGCGTCGCAAGGCCCTCGGCGTGCTGAAGAGGGCCGAGGGACGGCCGGGCCACATCTTCAACCTGGGCCACGGGGTGCTCCCGGCCACACCCGTAGAGAACCTCCAGCGGCTGGTGGATCTGGTGCACGAGACGACGGCACGTGAGCGGGGATGACGGGCCGGGAGCGGGGATGACGGGCCGGGAGCCTGAGATGACGGCGCCGGTCGGCGTGCTGGTCATGGCGTATGGGAGCGCTGACGGCCCGGGCGACGTCAGGCGCTACTACACGGACATCCGGGGCGGACGGCCCCCGTCGCCGGAGCACCTCGCCGAGCTCAGGGGGCGGTACGCGGCGATCGGCGACCGGTTCCCGCTCCTCGACATCACCACGGGGCAGGCGAAGGGCCTGGAGCGCGAGCTGAACGACGGCGGCGGTGGGGCCTACCGGACGTACCTGGGCATGAAGCACTCGCCGCCGTTCATCGCCGATGCCGTCGCGACGATGCGCCGCGACGGCATCGAGCGCGCGGTGGGGATCGTGATGGCCCCGCACTGGTCGGCGATGTCGGTGGAGACCTACGTGGAACGGGTCCAGGAGGCCCTGAGCGGGGGTGGTCCCGCGTTCACGTTCGTCCGGAGCTATCACGACCATCCGATGTTCGTGGACCTGTTGGCCGGCCGGGTGAAGGACGCGCTCGGCCGACTGACCGACCCGAGCCGCGAGAAGGCGGCGGTCGTGTTCTCCGCACACTCGCTCCCCGTCCGAACGTCGGACGACGGGTCGCTCCGGTGCAAGTCCTGCGACTGCGAGGACCGGTGCCGGTATCGGGACGAGCTCCAGGAGACCGCCGATCTGGTCGGGGCCCGGCTGAAGCTCTCGACCTACACGATCGGGTGGCAGAGCGCCGGGCGCACCGGCGACCCGTGGTGGGGCCCGCCCCTCCAGGACGTGATCCGCGACCTTGCCGCGAACGGCCACCGCGCAGTGGTGGTCTGCTCGGCGGGGTTCGTGGCCGACCACCTCGAGATCCTGTACGACCTGGACATCGAGGCGAACCGGGTGGCCGAGGAGGCCGGCGTGGAGTTCGCCCGGACCGAGATGCCGAACGCGGATCCTTCGTTCGTCCGGATGCTGGCCACGGTGATCCGCCAGCACCTGGGGGCGGTGGCCGCCGCGTGACCAGACGCGTCGTCGTGGTGGGAGGGGGGATCTCCGGTCTGACGGCCGCGTACCGGCTCGTGGCGGCGGGCCATCCCGAGGTCACCGTCCTGGAGGCCGAGCCTGTCCCGGGGGGGAAGGTCCGTTCGGTCGAGGTGGGCGGCGTCGAGCTCGAAGCCGGGCCGGACTCGCTGATCGCCCGGAAGCCGTGGGCGATCGAGCTGTGCCGCGAGCTCGGCCTTGGCCACAACTTGGTGGCTCCGGCCACGGACCGGACGTACGTCTGGACCGAGGCCGGGCTGCGACGATTCCCCATCGGACCGTTCGGGATCCCGGCCGACCTCGGGGAGCTGTGGAGCTGGGCGGGGATGTCGCGGCGAGGCAAGCTTCGGGCCCTGGGCGACCTGGTCCGCAAGCCGAAGAAGGGCGAGGGCGACCCGTCGCTGGGGAGCCTGCTCCGGCGGCGGCTGGGCGACGAGGCCACCGACGCCCTGGTGGCTCCGCTCCTCGGTGGGCTGTTCGCCGGGGACGTGGACCGCCTGAGCGCCGAGGCCACGTTCCCCGAGCTCGCGGAGTGGGAGCGCCGGGACGGCAGCTTGATCCGGGGCGCCCGGGCCGCGGCGAAGGCCGCGGGCC
>JBOGVI010000522.1:0-4716 GCA_050692695.1 Actinomycetota bacterium | reverse complement strand
GCCGATGCCCGGGATCCCGCTCAGGGCCTCGCGGTACAGAGCGGACAGCGCGTTCCGCCGCTCGATCCGTTCCTCCAGCCCATCCAGGGAGGCCAGGGCCACGGCCGCATGGAGCTCGGACATCCGGGCGTTCAGCCCGACGAACCGGCAGTCGTAGTCTCCGGGGTGGCCGTAGTCCCGGCCCATCCGGCACCGCTCGGCCAGCACGTCGTCGTCGGTGGCGATGATGCCTCCCTCTCCGGCGATCAGGACCTTGGTGGGCGAGAGGCTGAATACCTCCGCGTCGCCGAAGGCGCCGACGGGCGTGCCCCCGTGCAGGGAACCGAAGGCATGGGCAGCGTCGAAGAACAGCCGGATGCCCCAGTGCCGGGCGATCGTCGCCAGCTCCTCGATGGCGCAAGGGGTGCCGAAGGTGTGGGTGGCCAGGATGGCCGAGGTGCGCACCCCGACCGCCCTGGCCACCGCCTGAGGCGACAGCGTGAGGGTGGCCGGGTCGATGTCGGCGAAGGTCGGGCGCAATCCGTTCCAGGCCACGGCGTGCGCGGTGGCGGCGAACGTGAACGAGGGGACGATCACGTCGCCCGACAGGTCAGAGGCCCGAAGGACCAGCATGAGGCCGGCCGTACACGAGGCCACGGCCAGGGAGTGGCGCACGCCGAGGTACTCGGCGGTCCGGCACTCCAACTCGCGGACGTACGGGCCGTTGGTGAGGACCCCGCTCCGGAGGATCCGCTCAACGTCCCGGGCCACGGCCCGGGGATCGGACACGCTCGGGCGAGCCAGGGGAAGCCCGTCCGGGAACGCCGGCTCACCGCCCAGGACGGCCGGGAGCCTTGAGGATGGAACTGGTGTGACTGCCGCCATGATCCCTGCTTTCTTCACGATGCATCACGCTCGGGTCTCGTCCGACGAACGGTCCCTTGCCGCAGCTTCCGTCAGCTTCGGGTGCCACGGTTCCGACCAACCGGAGACACCGGCGCCACCATGCTCGCGCGCTCTGCGAGGCAACGATAAGCACGAGCCCTTACGGAGCCATCGCGCCGATGCGGCAGATCCGCTACGCGCCTCCCCGATGCCCGGGACCGGTTCGGCTACGTCGTACGACCGACCTCGAATCGGGAACAGGCCTGGCCCGCTGCCTCGGCGGGGCGGCCCAGGCGCCGGGACCCGGGCGCCACCGCCCTTCGCGTCATCAAGCGGATCCGCGACTCGCGGATCATGGGCTTCATTGACCGGAACCTGGCGACACGCGCAAGGGCCTCCGTGGGTCATGAACGACTGTGTGGCGGACGAGAACGTGAAGCACGGTATCTTCACGTGGTGGAACACCCCGAGCGAGGAGGCTCCACATCATCGACCGGTTCATCGCCTACCGAAACGGGCAGGCCGCGATCTCGGTGGGAGCCTAAATCGGCGCGTGGCGGTTCCGGGACGTACTCCTCGTGGAGAACGAGCGAGCAGGCATTTCAGCACGCCCCGTTCGCTGAACGAGATCGAGCGGATCCGGTACGAGCGCACGGTGATCGTCAGCTCCCCCACCGGGTTACTTGAGGGCGATCCGAGCCAGACATTCGAGGTCCAAGCGTGAGCCCGCCGAGGCCTTGAGAGCGAATACGTGCGGTGAGCGGCGCGTCTGACCCTCTAAGCTAAGCGGCCACGACGTGCAGGCCGGAAGTATCGCGCCGATGACGTCGTGCCGTTCGGGGCTCAATCGCGGGCACCCTCCCTCCTGCGGACAGGGCGGCCGACCGGCAGGTAAGTGAGCCCGGCGAGTTCGGCGCGGTCCGGGTCGAGGACGTTCCTGCCATCGACGAGGATCGGATAGGCGGCCAGCCTCCGGACCCTATCCAGGTCGAGCTCTCGGTACTCGGGCCATTCGGTGCAGATCACGATGCAGTGGGCGCTCGTGACAGCCTCATAGGCGTCGCTTGCGATCTCCATGTCGGGAAACGCAGCCCGGGCTTCGGCCGCGGCCATCGGATCGTGGCCGACAACGACTGCCCCCTCTTCAGCGAACCGACGCGCGAGTGTGAGCGCGGGCGCACAGCGGACATCGTCGGTCCCGACCTTGAACGCGAGACCCAGGAACGCGATCCGCTTCCCCTCCAGGTTCCACACCGCCTCCTCAACCTTGGCGGCGACCGCTGTGACCGCTTCCTCGTTCACGCGCACAGCCTCACGCAGCAGCCCGAAGTCGTAGCCGGCGCGTTCCGCGATCCGTTCGAGCGTCTGCGTGTCCTTTGGGAGGCAGTACCCGCCGAAGCCGAGCCCGGCCCTGAGGAAGGCAGAGCCGATCCGCGGGTCCGCGCCCATCACTTCGGCGATCCGGACAATGTCGGCCCCGGTGAGCTCCGCGACGCGGGCGAGGGCATTCGCGAACGAGATCTTCGTCGCCAGGAAGGCGTTGGACGCGAGCTTCGCGAGCTCGGCCGTGCGGACGTCGGTCTCGATGAGAGGGATCCCGCGCTCGATAAGCGGCCGGTAAAGCTCGCGCATCGCCTCGAAGCCGAGCCCGTCATCGGAGCCCACCACGATGCGGTCCGGCTGGAGGGTGTCTCGCACCGCATGACCCTCGCGCAAGAACTCCGGGTTCGCGACGACGCTGAAGGCGAGGCCGGGGCACTCCCGAGCGATTGTGAGACGCAGGCGATCTGCCGTGCCTGGTGGGACCGTCGACTTCTCCGCGACCACTACACCGGGCGTCGCGTGCCGCGCGACCTCGCGACCTACCGCCTCGACGGCGGTGAGGCTCGCATCGCCTGCCGCGGTCGTTGGACGGCCGACGCAGATGAATACGACATCAGCGTTGGGGACCGCCTCCGCAGACTCGGAGAGGAAATCGAGGCGACCGGCTCCGGTCGGCCGAGCGATAAGCTCGTCCAATCCCGGCTCGTAGAACGGGCTCTTTCCAGAGCAGAGCAGCGCGATCTTGACCATGTCGAGATCCATCGCCATAACCGTGTGACCGAGCTCGGCCAGCGCGGCGGCTGTAACCAGCCCTACATGCCCCACTCCGATGACGCCGACCCTCATCCTATCCCCCTCATCGTTCGCACCGGCGATGTCTGTCGCAGTCGCCCGCGACGACGGAACAACCATCGATAGGAAGCAACGAGGGGAGGGCCCCCAAGGCTGATGAGCCACGACCCGAGCACGTTCCAGCTTAGCGGGTGTATCCGAAGAGCCCTCGTCGTCGCTCGAACCGCCGCTCCCCACTCGCCCGCCTTCAGGTACCACATGCCCGTCGCACAAAGGTAACGGGCATAGCGACGCGGGTGCCGAGCGAACGCCTCCTTGTGCCTGCTCACGGTCTTCTCCATCGCGCGGGCTCGGGCCATCGCGTTGTCGTGGACGTGTTCTCCTCCATGTCGCTTGATCCGGTACGTGACGACCGGCACGGCCTCGATCGAGCACGCGGCATTGAGCCGTAGGAACAGTTCGCTGTGGACCGCGCTCCGAAGCTCCTCGTCGAACCCCCCGATCTCCACCAGCAACTTTCGCGGGATGACCAGCGTATTGCCCACGGTGAATGCCCTTCCCTTCGGCGCGCCCTCCAGGAAGTAGTCCCTACCCTTCGGCAGCGAGGCCGGGAGCCGTACCACCTGGATGGATCCGTCGGGCTTCACGATCTCGATGCCTGATACGACAGCCACTGGTGGAGGCAGCTCCGACCGCGACGCCGCTTGCAACGAGATCTCGAGCATCTCGGGCACGATCTCGTCGTCGTCGTCGAGGAACATCACCCAATTCCCTTTGGCATGAGCCAGACCTGCGTTCCTCGCCGCGCTTACGCCTCGAGACTCCGGCAACCGAACCACTGAGACCTTCGGGTCAGTTCCCTCTAGCTGCAAGGGCGGATCAGACCCGTCGTCCACGACGATGACTTCGAGATCCGGGAACGTTTGACCGAGAGCAGCCTTCAGGGCCTGCTTTACCATCTCGGAGCGATTCCGCGTCGCGATGACGATGCTCACCAGTGGCATGTCGGAAGTCATATCGTGCGTCCAAGCATCCGTCCCCCGCGCGGTTAGGAGCTGCGGCCCAAAAGGGCGGCCTCAGACTACGAAGGGCGCGCGGCAAACCTCATGATGGGGAGGGCGTATGTCTACTACGGCATATGCATGACGTGCGGAAGGTTGGCTACCAAGGCCACCGCGCGGAGGTCGTATGGAAGTAGCTGCGTGCCACCCGGCCCGTGTGTTCGGAACGTGCGGACATCGCCCCTCTCAATCGCCGGGTGGCCCAGGTGATGGCCAAGGAGCCCGCGCTTCAGACGGCCGGGTGATCTGGCTACTTGGAATACGGAGTTGCCACCGAGGGCCGTCTGCCGCCGGCCGGCCCTACGAGCATCATTCGGAGCCTTCGGACGCCCGCTGGCCCGTCAGGAGATTCCCGAACAACCACTCGTGAGACCTCCGTAGGAAGTTTACGCGGAACGGACCATGCGGGCCGTACCGGGGAGAAGAAGACTGGCCACAAGGGCGCTCGGCGGTCGGCGGCCAACCCGTCGAAATGCTGGAGAGCGTGCGAGATCGTTGGTTGGCACGGAGCATGTAAGGCTGCCACGGAGGGCGATCACAGCTCTCGCGCTTGCCGGACTGCTAGCAGCCGGCGCGATGACGCCCGTGGCAGCACAAAGCGCGTTCTCCCTGCTCGTCGGCACGTCCCCGGACCGATCCTCGCCTGTGGCGCTGGAAGGCCGGACCGTGGCCGGGG
>JBOGVI010000521.1:0-17226 GCA_050692695.1 Actinomycetota bacterium | reverse complement strand
CCGACCCCGCCGGAAGCGGGGGTTCCCCTCCGCGGTTGGAAAACGCCGAGATCAGCCGACGGGTCACACCCGGGGACAGCAGCGCGTCGCCTCGGGCGACGGCCCGGACTCCCTGGACGAGCTCGGCCGGCTCGGTGTCCTTGACCAGGAAGCCGCTGGCTCCCACCCGCAGCGCCTCGAGCACGTACTCGTCCACGTCGAACGTGGTGAGGATGACGATCCGGACCCGGTCCAGGCGCTCGTCCTCGACGATCTTCCGCGTTGCTTCCAGCCCATCCATGCCGGGCATCCGGATGTCCATGAGCACGACGTCGGGCGTCAGTTCCGACGCCAGGCGGATCGCCTCGCTGCCGTCGTCCGCCTCGCCCACCACCTCGATGTCGTCCTGGGCGTCGAGCAGGGCCCGGAACCCGGCGCGCACTAGGACCTGATCATCGGCGAGCAGGACCCGGATCATCAGGCACCATCCAGGGGGAGCCGGGCCCGTACCCGGAAGCCGCCTTCGGGTCGGGGCCCGGCCTCCAGGTCTCCGCCGAGCGTGGCTACACGCTCGCGCATGCCGAGGATCCCCTTCCCGCTTGCCGGCGTCCCGTGCGCTGCGAGGCCCCGGCCATCGTCGTCGACCTGGAGGGTAAGATCGCGTTCTCCGTAGGCGATCTGTACGGTCGCCGTGCCCGACTCGGCGTGGCGGGCAACGTTCGTCAGGGCTTCCTGAACGATCCGAAACGCCGCCACGTCGACGCCGAACGGCAAGGGCCGGACTTCGCCCACGGTCTCCGTTCGGACCTGGAGGCCGGCGGCGGCAGCCCGGGATACAAGATCATCGAGCTGGCGCAGGGTTGGCGTGGGAGCCCGGGGAGCCTGCTCGTCGCCCTGTCGCAGGATCTCGAGCACGGAGCGGAGCTCGGTCAGCGCCTCCTTGCTGGCCTGCCTGATGGCGTCGAGTGCCGAGCGGGCCTGCTCGGGGAGCTCCTCGTTGACGTGGAGCGCTACTCCCGCCTGCACGTTGATTAGCGAGATGTGATGACCCAGCGCATCGTGCAGCTCGCGGGCGATCCGGAGGCGCTCCTCGCTCGCCCTGCGTCGTGCCTCTTCCTCTCGAGTCCGGGCGGTCTCGAGGGCGCGCTCCCTGCGTACCCGGACGAACTCCGCCGCAGAGAGGATGACCAGTAGCCATGCCGCCAGGCCCAGGATCGCTCCCAGGCTCGGCGCTGGCTCTCTCTCCAGGAGATAGGGGAGCCACAGGAATCCGAAGTAGCCGGCGGCCAGGCCCATGATGGCGGCCAGCCGGTGACCGGTGATCACCACAGTGAAGAACGCCACGAGCAACGAGAGGAAGATAGGACCTCTGGCGTACCCGATCACCGAGAAGGCCAGGGTGGCGCAGAACACGAAGAGGTACACGGCCACCGGGAGCCGGCGCCGGGCCATCAGAGCGACCGGACCGGCGGCGAGCAGGGCGTATGCCAGAGCGTCGAGCGGCTCGCGCTCGCGCTGGCCATGTGCAGCGAAATGCGTGAACAAAATCTGGGCGGCGCCCACGCCGAGCGCGATGCCGATATCGAAGCGCCAGTCGCGCCACACTCGGAGCCATCGGCTCGGGTCTTTCTCCATCTCCTCCGTCGTAGCCACGAGCCTACGGTAGATCACTGAATGGCGGCGCGACGTCGGCCGCAGGACGGACTCCCGTGTACTGCGGGGGGAGCAAGCGGCGCGCGGCCCCTGCTCCCTACGGCGCAGCGGAGGCGTCACAGGCGGTAATTCCTCACGCCGCCCAGCCTTCATCACGGGCGGAGATGTCGTCTGCACTGGCGCCAGTGCCCGACGGGCGTGGATGGCGGCCATGCCGCGTGCGCCCCACGGCGTACGCGACGGGCCGAAGTGCAACGGGCGGGGCAGGTCGAAAAGCCTCCCACCGTCCGATGGCGTGCCGTCCGCTCCCCTCGAACATGGGAACCGAAGCGCGAACACCCGGCCGATCGGTTGGGTCGATGACGAGGAGGTTCAAAGATGGCGCACAGCGGACAGATCCTGGACAACCCGGTCAGCGGCGAGCGGTTCGTCTTCCACCAGACAGCCGATGACACCGAGGGAGCGCTGCTCGCGTTCGAGTTGGTCCTCGACCCGGACGGCCATGTTCCGGGCGGCCACGTCCACCCCGTACAGGAGGAGCGCTTCGAGGTGGTCAGCGGAACCATGAAGTTCAGGAAGGCTCTCAAGACCGTTATCGCAAGACCCGGCGACACGCTCGTCGTCCCACCGGGAACGTTCCACCGGTTCGCGAACGTCGGCGAGCTGCCGGCGGTCGTGCGGGTGCAGGTGCAGCCGGCGCTCCGGATGGAGCAGCTGTACGAGACCACCGTGGCGCTGGCCCAGGAGGGAAGGACCTTCCGCACGGGCATGCCCAAGCCACTCGACCTGGCGCTGTTCATGCGCGAGTTCGAGCAGGAGGTGAGGGCTCCCTTCGCACCGGGCCTGGTGGGCGTGGTCATGGCGCCGCTCGCCTGGCTGGCGGCGCGGCGCGGCCTCGATCAGCGATACCGGAAGGTCGAGGCTCGCGACCTCTTCGGGGCTAGGGCCCCTGCGCCGACGCGCCCCGGAGGCGGCAAGGCCTCCGGTGCTCAACCCTACCCCACGCGCCCGTCCTCCTCCCGGCCCGACAGAAGGGCGAGGAGGGAGACATGACTGCTGACTGGGTGATCGACACGGACGCTCTCACGAAACGGTACGGCCAAGAGGTCCTCGCGGTAGATAGCCTGACGCTTCGGGTCCGGCGCGGCGAGGTCTACGGCTTCGTCGGCCCCAACGGTGCGGGAAAGACGACAACGCTGCGGATGCTGCTTGGACTCGTCCGCCCATCGTCTGGCGCGGCGAGCGTGTTGGGCCATCGCCCCGGTTCGCCGGAGGCGCTTGCGCGGGTCGGAGCAATGATCGAGGCGCCCGACTTCTACCCGTTCCTGTCCGGCAGAGACAACCTGCGGGTCATGGCACGGCATACCGGCGTGCCCGTCGACCGGATCGAGGACGTCCTGCGCCAGGTCGGGCTGTCCCAACGGGCCGATGACCACTTCTCCACCCACTCCACAGGGATGAAGCAGCGCCTCGGGCTTGCCGCCGGCCTCCTCAAAGATCCCGAGGTGCTGATCCTGGACGAGCCCACCAACGGGCTCGACCCGGAGGGGATCGCGGAGATGCGCGTGCTCGTGCGGAGTCTCGGACGCGAGCATCGCACCGTACTGTTGTCGAGCCACCTCATGGGGGAGGTCGAACAAGTCTGCGATCGGATCGGCGTTATCCGCCACGGCAGGCTCGCCGCCGAGGGAACCCTCGACGAGCTGCGCGGAAGGCAACAGCTGCGCGTGCGCGTCACGCCCATGGATCGGGCACGAGAGCTGGTTGCGGCGCTTCCGGGCGTGGACAACACGCGAGTCGCCGACGGCGTTCTGATGCTGACCACAGACCCTCGCCGGGCGGGAGAGATCAATCGCCAGCTCCTCGACCACGGCCTCGTGGTCAGCGAGCTCACCCCTGTCCACGCCACACTCGAGGAGGTGTTCCTCGGGCTGGTCCGTGAGGAAGGAGCGAACAGCCATGGGTAGCGTCGGTGCCGAACTGCTGCTGCTGCGAAAGCGCGCCGCGACTTGGATTCTGCTGGCGGTCGCAATCTTCTTGAGTCTGCTTTTCACCTACCTGTTGCCTTACTCCTCGTATCTGAGCGAGCCGGCAGCCGGGCGAACGGCAGCGGACCTGAGGGCGTTGTTGCCGGAGAGCGTCGTGTCGAGTGTGCTCGGGGGGTTCCCCTTCTACTTCGGCACGCTCGCCCTCATCCTGGGCGCGTTGGTGTTTGGGAGTGAATACGGCTGGGGCACCCTGAAGACCTCGTTGATGCAGCACCCGGGCCGGCTGCGCCTGTTCCTCGCCAAGGAAGTCGCCATCGGGGCCGCGCTGGCTCTGTTCGTCGGCTCGATCTTCGTGGTCGGAGCGTTTGCGAGCTACGTCGTGGCCGTACGCGAAGGCGCGGCGATCACCTGGCCACCTGTCTGGGACACCATGCGAGCTCTTGGCGCCGGATGGCTGATCCTCACACTCTGGGCGCTCTTCGGTGGTCTCCTCGCGGTCCTCTCACGTGGGACGGCGCTGGCCATCGGCCTCGGGATCGTCTACGGCCTGGTCGTCGAGGGCCTCATCAGCGGATTCGGGTCGAGCATCCAAGTGCTCCAGGACGTGACCCAGGGGTTCCTGCGTACCAATGGCTACTCGCTGGTTGCCCCCCTCCGCGACGAGGGCGCGGAGGTCGGAGGGCCCGGGGCCTTCTCCGGTCCCTTCGTCGACGCTTGGCAGGCGCTGTTGGTCATCACCGCTTACCTGATCGTCTTCGGGGGCATCTCGGCACTGATCCTGCAGCGGCGTGACGTCACCTGACCAGTGAGGCCGGCCGCGGGCCTGGCGGTCTGCGGCTCTAGCAAGCCGGCGTCGTCAAGACTGCGGCGCTCAATTACGCGAACCAAGGCATCCGGGTCTGCGCTGGCGCGCCCAGTCCGATCCTGGGCATGTTGCAGGTGCTCGATGCCACCGTGATTCGCGCCCGGACCCAACCCCACGTGTGTTCGGCACTGCACGCAAGGTGGCCACCTTATCCTTGCCAGCGCACCGCCGAGAGACGATGCATGCCGGACAGGCCCTTCAATTCAGCATCCGTGGGCCCCTCGAACGTGAACTCACCCGCGCTCTCCGTGAGTTCGCACACGAGCGAGGAGACGAGTATCTCCGAGCCCCGCGCTTCCGCCGCGATGCGCGCGGCGAGGATTACCGCCTTACCGTAGAAGTCGTCTGCCTCTCGAACGGGCTCGCCCGTGTGCAGACCGATCCGCACCCGAAGCTAGGTGGGATCGGAGGCTCGCTGGCCCAGCGCGCGCTGGATATCGATCGCACACCGCAATGCTTCGCGCGCCGACGGGAATGCCAGCATGAATCCGTCCCCCCTGCGATTTCACCTCGAACCCGGAATGCCGCGCCACTTGCTCTCGCACGATCGCGTTGTGCTCGCGGAGCAAGCTCATCCATTCGTGGTCTCCCAAGCTCTCGGTGATCTGTGTCGAGCCCTCGATGTCGGTGAAGAGGATCGTCACCGTGCCGTTGGGAGCCGTCGCTGGTGCGAGGTCTGGGCGTGCTTGCGCGACGGCGGCGGCGATCAGTTCGAGGGCCCCGATCTCGCGGAAGCGTTGGATCGCCGGGCCTTGCTCGAAGTCGTCCAGCTCGAAGAACTCGCGGACCTCGATCTCCGCATCGTCGTCCTCCGCCGACGGTTTGGGGTAGCGCATCGTCCATTCCATCGCCTCTTCCCGGGACGCGACCTGGATGATTGTGTAGCCAGCGATCAGATCCTTCTCTCCGGTGAATGGTCCGTTGATCACGGTCCGTTCGCCGCCCGCGTACTTGATGCGCCAGCCATGCGATGTGGCCTTCAGCCCCGTGGCGTCGTACAGCACGCCCGCGTTTGCGAGCTCCTCGTGGTACTTCACCTGATCGCTCAACAGCTCTTTGGTGGGCATGACGCCCGCTTCCGTACTCCTCGTCGCCTTGACCAGGATCATGAATCGCATCGCCGCGTCTCCATACCAGAACTCGATCCCGGCGGGCTGGATGGTCCGAACCCCCATCTACCGCCGCCTCACAGGCCATGCCGGCAGAGGATATTTCGGGACGCCGTCGCAGCGGGGACGTTACCGAATTCAGGGAAGCCATACGATGGGCCCCGCGGCGGGGGGCGCACCCTGGGGAAGGGGAACCGGCTGGAGCCCGCCCCGAGCTATCCCGCCCCGAGCTATCTGGAATAGGCGCCCGTCCCGGGACAGGAAAGCCGTGCCGTCCCCGGCGAACGTCGCGCCGATCCCTCCACCGATCTCGGCCACGAACTCCGGCTCATGAGACTCCGCATCTGGGGCTGCCGGAATCCGAAACACGCCGAGTTGCCCGCCCAGCTCACCGAGGACCAAAACGTCGGCTGCGTCGGGCGACCACGCCAACACACGGCCGACGCGGAGTTCACTTCCCTCGCTACGGATCTCCGATGGGCTGCCCTCTCCCAGCCGGTAGAGCGCGGTCGGTCCCATCGGCCCGGAGAACCAGAGTTCATCCTGCTGCCGGGCCACGCGTCTGAGCCCCAGTGTCTTGGGCTGCGGCACACGGGCCAGGAGCAGGTCGCCCTCAGGAGAGACCGAGAGAATCGCGTACCCCTGCAGATTCAGTCCAGACAGGTTGGAGCCAACGAAGAAGGTGTCTGCGCGGCCGGGGGACGCTCGGGTGTAGTAGGTCAGAGCCTCGCCGCGAACGATGGATAAGAGCTCGCTGCACAGGACCCGCTGAGACAGGACCACCTTGTTGCTCCATGGAGGGTCGCCCGCCACGTTGACGGCGACCGCGCGGAGGCACTCGCCTCGTCCGGAGCTCCGTCGCGCTGCCACCACGGTGAAGCCCGTCGGATCCCACGACACATGGTCACCTCGGGCGACCCGCTTCAGGCGATCGGCCGGCCCCATGCTTCGTATGACGTACGCGGCCTTCATCCCGCCCGGACGGTCCGACGCGAATGCGATCCATCCTCCATAGGACCCGAGCAAGTCGCTCGTCGCGGGGATCCGCGGGCCTTGGAGCAGGCTCCCGCTCGCCAGATCGAGGAGCCACAGACGCTGCCACCCCGAGCCCAGGTCAACTGCATACGCGAGGGTACCGAGGGCGGGATGGAGGTCAGGCTGCTCGTCGGGCGGACTCGGTCGCGAATGGGCCAAGGCCCAGACGAGAGCCAGGACCACGATCCCGGCAACCGGAGCGAAGGCGCCCAACAAACCCGCCCCTCGGTGGACGACGCGTGGCTCTGTGAGAGCGTCGATCTCCGAGTCGCCGGCCTCCGGGGAAGGGTGAGCTGGCGCCCACCTGGCTCTGGGCGCAAGTCTGGACGTCCCTTCCAGTGCGGGCGCCTCGCCGACTCCCGAACCCGGCGCGTCTGGCCGGGACTTCCGGCGTCCAGGCCGGAAGAGTGACACCCCGCAGTGGGGGCAGGTGGTCCGGCGGCTTCGGCCGGACCAATCGCAGCGGAGGCAGACGCATTTCCTCACGGGGCCCCCCTAGACGCCTGTCTTCGGTGTGACCACGTTTCGAATCTTCTCACGGGGATGGTCAGAGCTGGGATGGAACCCGTGCAGGGCATCATCGGTGGTCAGGGCGCGGTTCCGCCGTGAGCCATCGGGTGACAGCGCCAAATTGCTTCCTGGGCAGCATTGCTCGCAGCGTCCGACAATTTGAACGGCCCCGCGTTTACCGGAGGCTGCCCGCACGGTGACAACTGCAACACGCAGGAGGTGATCGCCGTCACTGCGCTCCTGAGCCGCCAGAGCCACTCTGGTGAAGGAGGGAGGAGGTGACCAAGAATGGTCGAGTTGTTCATAACGACCTCTTGGTGGCTGATCGGAGCGTTTGGGCCAGCCCTATGCGTGCGTCGGCCCTGATCATTGGTTCGGTGGTGATGTTCGCGCTCGTCTTGCTCCGCAACACCCCCTGAGAAAGTTCTCATCGGCCGTCGGGCGTCTCGCCGGATGGCGGCGGCTGGAAAGCCCGAGCTCGGTCGCCGCCTGCCAGTGTCGTACGGTGTCCTCCGCGGGGGAGCCCTCGTACATGTGAACGGCGATGACCATTCCCCTGGGTGCCCCCACAGGTTCCAGCAGGATCATTCGGGGACGATCGGGGGCGGCCTCATCACCGCCTCTCGATGTTTGGTGACGTCGTACGGGGCGCCGTCCTGCCAGCAACGCCAGATCACCCGAAGCCACGCGCGAGCAAGAATCCGGACCGCGTGTGGGTGGGTGTACCTTCAGGGAAGGGGTGGCGGGATTGTCCTCGGGCGCCATTCCCGCCGTTTGGGGTGCCCGAGAGTCGGGAGAGATGCTTGGGTCGTCGGCCAATGTGGTGGCGCCGCGGTATGCGGACGAGCGACTGCCTGGGGGAGTTAGCCCTCGGGCTGAAAGGGCTGCGGGTTGTTGGCTGCGAAACGCGCCTGTCGCCAGCCTTCCTTGAAGTCGTCGGACTTGTTCTGAGGCGGCGGACCCGGATCCTCACCCCTTGACTTGAACTTCTCGCTATAGGCCTGGTGCCCCTTGATCAGCTCGTCCACGCGCATGTCCTCGTCACCTCCAAGCACGTCCCGCACCATGCCGAAGAACTCCGGGTAGTCGAATCCGCCCGGATCCCAGTGGTCGTCACCAGGGAGCTCGATATGCCCGTACACACCAGCGACGTCGGGCCAAAGCCCCGCCTTTCGCCGGTAGTAGTCGAACACGGCGGCTGGCAGGTGGTCCACGGCGATGGGCCAGTCGTCCGTCGGCCTCGACAGTCCCGTCTTGATGAGTTTGCGTTCGTGCAGGAACGCGACCAGCGCGACGAGCGGCTGTAGGGCGTGGCGGAGGGGAAGCCAGCGGGTGGTCTTCGAGAACCCCGTGATCTCGATCTGCATCGCGCGTGCGTCCTGCGCCTTGGAGGCCTTCCCCTGGGCCCAGACCGGGAAGAGCTGGACGATTCGGTGATCCCCGACGCCGAACTGCGGCGGAAAGTCCCAGGTCTTGTATCGCTCCTTCAGGTCGGGGGCCTGCGTGGTGTGCAGGACAAGGTTCGGTCTGGGGATGGCCAGGCGGACGAAGGTAAAGTCATCGCGTGGCGCCCGCTCGACCTGGTACGTTCGCCGCGCCGGCCCCGGGAGCTCCCCGTGGATCCAGCCGTCCCGAACCCGAACCGTCACGCGCCGCCTCCACCCATTGACCGTAGCTCACGCCATCGTTGAAGAAGAAGGGTAGTTGCAAGCATGATGCTTCCGAAACGGATCGCTCTCCTACTGGTACTGGGTCGCTTCTCAGCCGACGAGTCCGTCATTCGACCTACGACAACCGAGAAGTCGTGTGCGAGATAGGTCGCTTGCTGGTTGGCAGGCTGGGGCGTCCCAGCTGGATCCCGTGGGGTATACAAACCCGGTCGCGCCTCTTGAAAGCGGTAACGCCGGTCCGGGGTGAGCCAGTCTCACAGAATGGCTGTCCGGGCTGTCAAGTCACGCCGTCCCAGCCGGAGGTGCAGGCCGAGCGCCCAGCGGCCCCGAGGCGTAGATTCAGTGCGAACGAGGCCGCTGCACGGATCGCGGGGACCGGGGGACGAACGACATTGCCAACTCCAGGAGGGGATCGATCGGGTCGGTCAGGGCGGGTCTCACCCCATGCCATGGTGGCGTGATAGAAATAGAAAGTGGGAGCCACTCCCGAGGTCGATGTCTGGTTCAAGGACTTCGATCATCCGCTGAAGGACGCCATGCTCCTCGTCCGGAAGGTCATCCTGGCCACCGACCGTCGAGTCGAGGAGTCGATCAAGTGGAAGAGCCCGACGTTCGTGTTCGAGGGGAACATGGCCAGCATCGACCCCCGGTCGAAGAGGCACGTCTCGCTGATGTTCCACCAGGGAGCGAAGCTGCCCGGGAAGCACCCCCGGCTGGAAGGGGGAGGGGCCACGGTGCGGTACATGCGGTTCACCGACCTTGCCGAGGTCAAAGCCAACAAGCGAGAACTTGAAGCCGCCGTCCGAGCGTGGATCGAGCTCAAGGAAGGCTGATGCGTAGAGCACTCTTCGCGAGGCGGCTTTCAAGGAGTGTCCGCGAGTCCCAGCACACGGAGTCGGCCACGTCCAGAGCACGCACCACCACAGAGGCCAGTGCAGAGCGTGGCCCCGTCTCGGCCCGTTGACGTAGGTGTGCAAGCTCCACCGCGGACGCCTCGTTCGTCATGGCGACTTACCGTTGCTCCGGCGGGAGCGACAACTCACCGGCGAGGTGCTGCTGCGTCATTCTCGACCACCACCCAGTTCCTCTCCCTCGTCAACCTCGCGGCCGGGACACCTGGTTGCCCAGGGGCTGGGGAGAGGAGGGGACTGGTGAGCCTCCCGTAGCCCGCGCTCTCTAGGGCCGCTTCGTCAAAGTCCGTCCGCCATCGTCGCTTGAGCCCGCTACTCAGCTCGACCGAACTCCTTGATCTCCTCCATTTCCTGCGGCGATAGTTCGCGCGGAACCTCGCCGCGAGCCAACTTCTCGCTCTGGACGTGTTGGCGGATGTCCTCGACGACCTCGGGGTTCGACAGCGTCGTCGTGTCCCCGACATCGGCGAAATTGGAGATTCCGGCGATGACCCTGCGCATGATCTTTCCGGAGCGGGTCTTGGGCATGTCCGGGACGATCCAGACATTCTTCGGTCGCGCGATCTTCCCGATCTGGGTTTCGATTGCCTTGGCCACCTTCTCCTCTATGTCCTTGCTCGGGGTGAGCCCCGGTTTCAGCGAGACGTACATCTCTGCGGCCCGGCCGCGAAGCTCGTCCATCACCGGGACGGCGGCCGCCTCGGCGATCTCCTCGACGGTGATGCTTGCCGACTCGAGCTCCTTGGTCCCCAACCGGTGCCCAGCGACGTTGATCACGTCGTCGATTCGGCCGAGGATCCGGAAGTAGCCGTCGGCGCCCTGGACGGCGCCGTCGCCGGCCAGGTACGGCCAGTCGCGCCAGTCCTTGCTGTTCTTGTCCCGGCAGTACTTCTCGTAGTAGATCTGCACGAATCGCTCGGGCTGGCCCCAGATCGTTTGGAAGATGCCGGGCCAGGGGTTGCGGATGCACATGTTGCCGGCCCGACCGCTTCCAGCCTCGACCACGTCGTGGTCCTCGTCGTAGATCACGGGGTAGATCCCCAGAACCCCGGGGCCGCAGCTGCCAGGTTTCATCGACTGGAGGGCGGGCAGTGTGCTGCCCAAGAACCCGCCGTTCTCGGTCTGCCACCAGGTGTCGACGATGACCGCTTCCCCCTTTCCGACGACCTCGTGGTACCAGCGCCAGACGTCGGGCTCGATCGGCTCGCCCACCGTGGTCATGTGCTTGAAGTGATAGTTGTACTTGTTGGGTTCGTCCGGGCCGAGCTTGCGCAGCATGCGGATCGTCGTGGGGGCGGTGTGGAAGATGTTCACGCCGAGCCGCTCTGCGATCCGCCACGGACGACCGGGGTCCGGATAGGTAGGTACTCCCTCGTACATCACGCTCGTCGTCCCGAGGGCGAGTGGGCCGTAGACGATGTAGGAATGACCGGTGATCCACCCGATGTCGGCGAAGCACCAGTACGTGTCCTCTGGGTGGATGTCCTGGTAGTACTTCGACGTGCCGGCGACGTAGGCCAGATACCCGCCGGTGCTGTGCTGGCACCCCTTGGGCCGCGCCGTCGTGCCACTCGTGTACATGAGGAACAGGGGGGCTTCGGCCGGCATCGAGACCGGCTCGACCACCTTCCCACGGTAGTCCTGCAGGAGTTCGTCGACGAAGAAATCCCGCCCCGCGGCCATGGGGCTCTTCGATGCGTACTGGCCGGGATACCGTCGCCAGACCAGCACCTTGTCGAGCTCAACGCCGCGGTGACTGGCCGCAGCCACCGCCTCGTCGGCCTTCGCCTTATGGTCGATCAGCTCGCCGTTTCGGTAGTAGCCGTCCATCGTCACGAGGATGTGGCTTCGAGAGTCGGCGATCCGGTCTCCGCACGCCGCACCGCTGAATCCGCCGAACACCTCGGAATGGATGACGCCGAGGCGGGCGCAGGCGAGCATGGAGACGGGCAACTCGGGGACCATCGGCAGGTGGAAAGTCACCCGGTCACCGACCTTCACGTCACCGAAGCCGCGCAGGAGCGCGGCGAACTCGTTGATCCGCTTGTAAAGCTCCTGGTAGGTAATCGCCTTGGTGTCTTCAGACTCGGGCTCGGGCACCCAGATGAAAGCTGCCTTGTTCCGACTGGTCGCCAGGTGGCGGTCAACGCAGTTGTAGGAGGCGTTCAGTCGCCCGCCGACGAACCACTTCCAAAACGGCGCGTTACTGGTGTCCAGCGTCGTGTGCCAGTAGGCGTCCCAGGTGAGCAGGTCAGCGTATTCCTTGAAGCACTCGGGGAAGTGCGTCTCGCTGAATCGCTCGAAGATTGCAGGGTCGCCCGCGTTCGCCTGGGCGATGAACTTTGCGGGAGGGTAGTAGTACTCCTCTTCGGGCCAGTGAACGGCGATCTGTGCCTCAGAGACCTGTGCTTCCTGCGCGTCTTGTTCCCTTGGCATTGCTCCCCCCTTCCTGCTGGAAAGGCGACTCCAACTACCCATCTTGAATCGTCTGCTGCGGTTCCGCAGGGGGGCCCACGGTCGAAGCTGGCCGGCCGCGTCCTCCGAGGACCTCCTCCGCAGCCTGGCCCCATGAGCGTGCTGACCTGCGTCCTTGTACATTTCCGCAGGTAGAGGCCCACTTCTGGGAGAGGACTCATGCCCGCCGGTCGGTGGTTCGAGTCCTCCCCGCCCCACGAGGACAGGAAGCGGCACACGCGGAATTCCGTGGGGATGTGGGGCGAGCTCGCGTTCGGCACGATCCCAGCTACTCGGCGTGGAACGCGGCCAGGCGCACCGCCTCGTCCTCGAGCTCTCGCCGAGCCCCGCCGGGAAGCCGATCGAACGGCTCGAGCCGCACCCGGCCCTTCTCGTACCGCCACGTGCCGGCCACCGCCCCGTCCACCAGGAACGTCGACATGGAGTGCGGGGTCTTCGTGTTGAAGACCCGGGGGCGGTAGGGCTCGGGGAGGATCTGGGTCCGGCGGGCGTGCACGAGCAGCGTGGCGTCCCACGTGGGCAGGAAGCGGACCGGCGCCGGCGTGTCGGGCTCGGGCAGGGGGGCCCGGGGCAGGTCGAGGAGCTCGCCGCCCTGCTCGTGGCGGAACCGGCGGAGGCGGAGCCGCTCAACCGCGGGCGAAAGCGTCGTCGGCGGGAGGCCGGTCCAGCTCACGAGGTCACCGAGCGATGCCGGACCGAAGCCACCGAGATACCGCCGGACCAGGTGCACGAGGCCCTCCGCTTCGGTGGTGTTCGAGCGCCCGAGCCAGTCGTCGGCCAGCCCGTACAGGTCGGCCCGCCGCGAATCCCACGTGCCCGATGGCGGGACGCGGACGATGTCGAGCCACATCCCGGCGCTCACCGCCGCGATACGGGGATAGCCGTCGGCGCCGAGGAGCGCCTGGAGCTCTGAGGCGCGGAGAGGGCCGTCGGCGAGGTGATGCCGGACCCGAGCGGCGACCGCCTGCATGTCGATGCCTTCGAGCGCTTTCCGCTGAACCCGGAGCCACCATTCCCGGCGGCCGTTTCGGATGGCCGCGGTGAAGAGGGGGAAGTCCCGCGCGGAGACGACGTGGATCGTGGCCCGCATCAAGGTGGCCTGCACCGCGCGCCGCTGCTCCAGCGCCCGCGTCAGCGCGTCGCGTCGGAAATCCGCCAGACGTGACCAGAGCGAGACGTACGCGGAGGGCGCGTACTGGGTCTGCAGCCCGGCCACTTGCTCCAGCGCCCGGGCGAGGGTCAGCTTTGAGCGCTCGAGCAGGAGCTGTCGGGCCAGCAGCGCGCGGTTGAGCTCCCGGGTGGAAAGGACCCGCTCGGTCACCGGCAGCTGAGGCCCCGGACCCGCTCCATGGGCGGTCGCGACGTGTCTCGGATCACCTCTGGGAGTCTCGCCCAGCAGCCGGTGGTGGCGCTACCAGCACAGCGGGGCGATGGGCTGCGACCGGCATCGACACGAGGGCCCGGCCGCCCCCCGTTCGAGGCCGGGGGCCTCTGCCCGGCCGGACCCCGCCACGCGCCGTTCGATCTCGAGCTCGGCGAGCGCGAGGTTCGGACCCACATAGCGCTCCTCGGCGTCCACGACCACGGCCTGGTACGTGCGGGTCCGTAGCGAAGGGACTTCCAGAACCCCTCGAGCGAGGCGGCATCGATGACGCGGACCCGCCACCCGAGGGCCGTGACGATCGAGCAACCCGTGCACCCAGTCCGCGATGCGGGCGAACTCGGCCCGGAGGTCCTGGGGCAACGACTCGCGAGCCTGCTCCCGGTGGACGCGCTCCCCGATCCCGGTCTGCCCGAACACGACCTCGCAATGCTGGCAGTGGAAGCAGACCGTCGGCGCGTACGTGATCACCTGGACGAGTACCGGCGGGGTTTCGGACCCCCGCGCGTTCCCCTCGGCCGGTCGCCCATGGCAAACCTCCGCGGCGCCCGCGAGCGCGGTCCGCCGCCAGCTCATCGCAGTCGCTCTCTACCGACCCGGTCAAGCCAAGCCTGCCGGGCCGGCGGCGAGAGCCTCGGGGGCTCGGCAACGGCAGGTTGACTGGCCGATAGGTGGGCTGGATGCTGCGGGTGGGCGGTCCATGGCGCCCGAGCGAGGTGTCGAGAGGATGCGGATCGCGGTCGTCGGTGCGGGTGGCGTGGGCGGCTACTTCGGCGGGCGTCTGGCTCTCGCCGGGGAGCAGGTGTATCTCCTCGCCCGGGGTGCACACCTGGCGGCGATCCGGGAGCGGGGTCTTCGGGTGCGAAGCGTCGCGGGAGACTTCGAGGTGGCGGTGCCGGCCACGGACGACCCGGCCGAGGTTGGCCAATGCGACCACGTTCTGTTCTGCGTGATGTCGTACGACACCGAGGAGGCGGCGGCCAGCCTACCCACCCTCATCGCCGACGGAACCGCCGTCACGTCGCTGCAGAATGGGGTAGACAACGAGCAGAAGCTTGTCCGGGTCATCGGGCCAGGGCATGTGCTCGGCGGCGTCGCCTTCATCTACTCCACGATCGCCGAGCCGGGAGTGATCCTCCAGAGCGGGGGACCCCGGCAGATCGTGATCGGCGAGATGGACGGATCGAAGAGCGAGAGGGCCGAAGGGCTCGCCGCCGCGTGCCGGGCGGCGGGCATCGACGCCACGGCGACGGATGAGATTCGCCGGCTGCTCTGGGACAAGCTCGCGTTGATCTGCGCCCATGCCGGGACGACCGCCGGGGTGCGGCTGTCCATCGGAGAGATTCGCGAAGTGCCTGAGACGATGGATGTGTTCCGGCGAATCGTGGAGGAGGTCCGGGCCGTGGCCGCGGCGGAAGGGGTCGACCTGGGAGGGGATGTCCTCGACCGCCACGAGGCGTTCTCCCGCTCGCTCGAGCCCGACTCTTTCTCCTCGCTGCACTACGACCTCACGCGCGGCCGCCGGATGGAGCTCGAGGCGCTCCACGGGGAGGTAGTCCGGCGGGCCCGCTCGCATGGTATGCCGGTTCCGGTCTGCGAGACGGTCTACGCGCTGCTCCGGCCGTGGGCGGTTCGGAACGAACGAGCAGCCGGCGAAGGTGGAGGCCGCGGGGGAGTGGATGGAGCGGCCTGAGGGCCGTGCGACCACACCCCGACGGCGGGTCGCCGGTTGTAGCCTCCGTGCACATGAGATCGCGGCTGGTTCTGTGGACGCTGGGGCTCGTCCTGCTGGCCCCGGCGATCCCGGCCGGTAGCGGGCACCGGAACAACGACACGTGGAGGCTCACGCCCATCGATCACGCGCGCGAGCCGGGGTCGTTCTCCGCCGGCAACGCCCACACCGATCTGGCCTTCTGGGGGGACCTCGTCTTCCAGGGCTCCTACGACGGCTTCAGGATCGTCGACGTCTCCGACCCGGCGGCGCCGCGCGTTGTATCGGATGTGAAGTGCCATGGGGGCCAGGGCGACGTGGCGGTGTGGGAAGGACTGCTGTTCCGCGCCGTGGATCGGCCCCAGACCGGGCGGGGATGCGACAGTGCGAACACCCCCGGCTCGACGCCCGGCTTCGAGGGTATCCAGATCTTCGACATCAGAGACCCCGCCGCCCCACGCAGGATCCGGTCTGTCCCAGTGGACTGCGGCGCCCACACCATCACCCTCGTCCCCAAGCTGGGTCTCGACCGGGCCCTCCTCTACGTGTCGTCGAGCTATCCCGGCTTCTTCGGCCGGTCGCCCTTCGGCAACGAGTGCAGTGCCGACCACGGCCGCATCCCCATCGTGTCGGTGCCGCTGGCCGCCCCGGCCACGGCCGGAGTCCTCCGCTCCTTCCCCATCCCGGGGCACCACTGCCACGACATCGCGGTGCACCTTGGCGTCGATCGCGCCGCCGGTGCCTGCCGGCCCCGGGTGATCGTGTGGGACATCTCGAAGGCGCGGCAGCCTCGGCGCCTCTTCTCGGTCCGGCGCCCGAACGTCCCCGGCTGGCACTCGGCCTCGTTCACGTGGGACGGACGGGTGATCCTCATGGGCTGGGAGCCGGGCGGCGGTTCCGAGCCCGAGTGCGAGACGGACGATCCCGTCGGCGAGCACAGCGTCTTCTTCTTCCGAGCGACCGACGGGCGACGCCTCGGGCGGTGGGTCCTCCCGCGAACGCAGAGCGCCGAGGAGAACTGCTCGATCCACAACTACAACGTGATGTCGGTGTCCGGCCGATACATCGGCGTGGCCGGAAACTTCCAGGCGGGGACGAGCGTCTTCCGGTTCACCGACACGCGCGCGGCGCGGGAGATCGCCTACTCGGACCCGCCTCCTCTCGTCCCTGTGCAGACCGGAGGGGCGTGGTCGTCGTACTGGTACAACGGCTACGTTTACGAGAGCGACATCACGGAGGGGCTGAACATCTACGAGTTCGATCGTGCGTCTTCGGACGTGCTGGTCACGCTGGAGCATCTGAACCCACAGACGCAGGAGCGGAGCCTGTAAAGGAGGGAACCGTGAGTGCGTACTCGCTGCTGAAGCTGGTCCACATCATCTCCGCGATCGTGGCGGTTGGCGCGAACGTTTCGTATTTCGTCTGGTTCAGCAGGGTGAAAGGGGAACCCCAGCCCGAGCAGGTGTTCGCCCTCCGCGGGATCAAGACCCTCGATGCCTGGGTGGCCAACCCCGCGTACGTCGTGCTGCCGGTGACGGGGATCATCATGGTCCTCATCGAAGGCCTCGGGTTCACCACGTTCTGGATCGGCCTGGCCATCGGGCTGTACGTCGTCATGGGCGCCTTCGCTGGGATCTTCTTCGCCCCCGCACTTCGCCGGCAGATCGACATGGTCCAGCGTGAGGGGCCGCAGTCGGCAGGCTACGCGGACGCGGCGAGACGCACCACGGTCACCGGGGCGCTGACCATGGTTCCAATCGCGGCCATCCTCTACCTGATGGTCATCAAGCCGACGATCTGAGCCCAGCCCCGTACCGAAGGGATCGCTCCCTCCTTCATCTCCGGCCAGAGGTCAGCCACCTGCGCCACGGCTGCCACCGTCGCTCGGGGATGGGATGCGGGATCGGCGTCTCCTCCTCCACCCGGGCGGGTCCGGGGG
>JBOGVI010000520.1:0-7218 GCA_050692695.1 Actinomycetota bacterium | reverse complement strand
GGGGCCACAATTGGCGGGGAAACCAGGTGAATCAACGGGAAGCGAAGAGACGCGAAACCGCTGGTAGAGGCCCTTTCGCGCTCATCGTCCCTGGTCGCGAGGTTGCCCCAATCGGTCTTGAAAACCGTTAGCGGGGCGACCCGCTCCTGGGTTCGAATCCCAGTCCTCCCGCCATCTACCAGCGGTTTCGTGGCCCCGCGGGTCGTCTGTTGGCACTCAGGCCCGTGGTGGGGCCGTGTGGGGGCCGTCTTCGGCGAAAGTGCGGCGCGGTCGTTGTCAATTGAGATGGCAAGTGGGTGGTGTCCTAATTTGGGTTATCGGTGTCAACTCTGATCGGGTCGACCACGAGCTGCGTGAGCCTTCCCGACGCCGAACCCGTTCGGGCGTCCCTCCTCCGCGGGGTGGAAGGGGACGCTGGTCACGACGACCCTTGGTTCGAAGAGCAGCAGGCGCTTGAGAAACAGGGCAGTCTGGTTGTGGAGCAGGTGCTCCCACCAGCGGTGCACCACGAGCTCCGGCAGGACCACCGTCACGATCGTCCCTTCGTGTGAGGTGTGCCCTCGCACCTCGTCGAGCATGGGGTCGGCGAGGTCACGGAACGGGGCGTCCACGATCGACAGGGGGACGCCCATCCGCCAATTGCTCCACTCATCCAGGATGTGCTCCTGCTCTTCTGGGTCGGTAGAGAAGAGGATGGCTTCCACCGCCGTCGCGTTGAGGGAGGTCGCGTACGAGACCGCCCGAGCGGTTGCTGAGTGAACCGCGGAGACTGGGATCAGGACTATGTGCTGAAGCGGCTCGAGTGGGTGCTCTGCGTGAGCGGTGGCCAGAGGGCGCTCTTCGGGGAGGAGCGGGACGTTGGTAACGACGATCCCCGCCTCGAACAGGAGCGAGGCCTTGAGCCAGAACCCCGAGCGACGCCGGAGGAACTGGAGGACCGAGTAGCTGGCCAGCTCCTCTGGAACCACGACCGTGAGGAAGTCGTCGCCGTCCTTCTTGCGGATAGAGCGGAGGTAGGCACGCAAGCTACGGACCAGGCGACCGCCGGTGATGGGAAGCCGTTGGAGGCTCCCCATCCGAGGGGCGACGGAGGACCATCGATCCGCGGCCACCTCATGGTCGCTCGGATCGCCGATGTACAGAGGGATCACCCGCTCGGGGCGGAGGGCCCGCAGGTATGCGACGGCCTCGGCCGTACCCAGCCCGAGGTCCGGCACCAAGAGCACGAAGGTGTTGGGGATACCTCGGACCGGCGAGCTCCGCCTGGCCCGGAGGGCCCGCCCCACCGCCTCATAGTGCCGGTTCACCCCGACGAAGAAAGAGATGATGACGGGCATCGCGGCGATGACGATCCATGCGCCGTGGATGAACTTCGTGATGGCCACGATCACGAGGACCACTCCCGTGGCCGTAGCTCCGATGGCGTTGATGATCATGCTCCGCCGCCAGCCTTCCTCCTTCACCCGGAGCCACCGCCGGACCATCCCGGCCTGGGACAACGTGAAGGCGGTGAACACCCCCACGACGTAGAGCTGGATCAGCCGGGTGAGGCTGGCGTCGAACACGACGATCAGTGCGCTGGCCAGAACGGCAAGGATGATGATGCCGTTTGAGAACACCAGGCGGTCCCCGCGGTTCTTGAACTGCGAGGGCATGAACCGGTCCCGGGCCAGGATCGCCGACAGCCGTGGGAAGTCCTGGTAGGAGGTGTTCGCTGCCAAGATCAGGATCCCCGCCGTGAGCGCTTGGAGGAGAAAGAAGGGGAGGGTCCGGCCGAAAACGGTCTCCCCGATCTGGGAGAGCACCGACCTGGAAGCGGCGATCTCCTCGTTGACCCGCACGTGTAGCAGCACCGACAGGACGGTGATCCCGATGAACATGGTCACGGTCATGAAACCCATCATGGCCAGGGTGGTGGCGGCGTTCCGGGACTGAGGGCGCCGGAAGGCCTGCACGCCGTTGGAGATGGCTTCCACGCCGGTGAGCGCGGTGGACCCCGAGGAGAAGGCCCGGAGGATCAGGAACAGGCTGACCCCCGCCGTGGCCTCGAGTGGGAGGTCCGCCGTCGCCGCTTGCGGGCAGCCGGTCAGGCACCGGACGAAGCCCGTGGCCAGCATCACGTACACCATCGCCACGAACCCGTAGGTGGGCACGGCGAACAGGGTGCCGGCCTCCTTGACCCCACGAAGGTTCGCCAAGGTGAGAAGGATGACGAACCCGATCGAGAGGGCGACCTTGTGTTCGGTCAAGCCAGGGGCCGCCGACGTGATCGCGAGGACCCCAGCCACCACGGACACCGACACCGTCAGCACGTAGTCGGTGAGCAGGGCCGCCGCGGCCACTAGGCCGGGGAGCGTCCCCAGGTTCTCGTGGGCGACGATGTACGAGCCGCCGCCGCTCGGGTAGGCGCGGACGGTCTGCCGGTAGGAGATGATCACCGTGACCAGAACGGCGGCGATGACGAGCGCGATCGGGATCCGGTAGACGAGCGCTCCCACACCCGCCGTCACCAGCACCAGCATCATCTCCTCGGTGGCGTAGGCGTTGGAGGAGAGTGGGTCCGAGGAGAAGACCGGGAGCGCCAGGAACTTCGGGAGGAGCTGGTGCTCGAGCTTGTGGGTCGAGAGCGCTCGGCCCACGAAGACGCGCTTCAGGGCAACGCTTGCCATCGCCGAGGAGGGATCCGGCCACCCGTCGGTCGGGGAGATTTCCGCCCCTGGTTCCTCCTGGAAGAGGCGCGGAGGGGATCCTCGAGTTCGGGCCCTTCGGGGAGCCCCATATCCTGTTCCATCCGGGCCAGGACCTCATCGGTGAGGCGGGCCTGGCGAGAGGCCTCTCCCCACTCCCGCCACACCAGCCAGGAACGAACGGCCGGCCCCAGGAGGAACCCAACGGCAACGCCGATGAGCAGGCCTGCGACGAAGTCCGTGTATCCTCCGTCCCCGGCGGCCACCAGGGCTACGCTCGCAATCACGCCATCAAGGGTCGGCAAGGACGCGTAGTGATGGGATAAGGAAGGCGGGCCAAGCCATAAGGGTTCCGTAACGAACGGGGCCCGCGGTAGATGGCCCTGCTACGCTCGTGGGAAGGGAGCTCCGATGGGCTTCGGGCTGGATCCGCGGCGGTGGCCCCCGGGGCTGCGGGGTGCGGCGGCGGCCGTGGCGCCTCCGGTGGCGGTCACCCTTGTGGCGGCCCTCCCGGTGGGGGTCTCGACGACGACGGCTGCCCTCGCCTACGTCCTGGCGGTGGTCGCCTCGGCGGCAGCGGGCGGCGTCTGGCCGGGCCTAGTGGCATCGGTCCTCTCCTTCCTAGCTCTCAACTTCTTCTTCACCCCGCCGTTCCACACGTTCACCGTGGCCAAGACCCAGGACCTCGTGGCCCTCGGGGTGTTCCTCGCGGTCTCCGCAACCGTCGGAACGATGCTCTCCCGGGTCCTCACCCAGCGGACTCGGGCGGAGCGGCGGGAGGGGGAGGCCCGACTCCTCCACCACCTGGGGACCCGCCTCCTCTCCGGTGTCCCCACCGAGGAGGTGCTCGGAAGCCTGGCCCGGTCGATGACGGACCTGTTCGGGCTGGCGCGATGTGAGATCACGACCGAGCTCGCCGAGGGTCCCATCGTGGCCGAGGGCCCCGGAGGGCAGAGCTCGAGAGGCCCGCCGGAGACCATCCCCATGGTGGCCCGGGACCGGGAGGTGGGGCGCATCGTGGCGTTCTCCGATGGGGCCCATCCAAGCCTCGGGTCGGACGAACGGAGCGTGATCCAGACTCTGGCGAGCCAGACGGCCCTGGCGATCGAGGGGATGCGGCTCGCCTCCGAGGCCCAGCAGGCCCGGGTCGAGGCGGAGACGAACCGCCTGCGGGCCGCCCTGTTCTCATCGGTGACCCACGACCTCAGGACCCCGCTCGCCTCGATCACCGCCTCGGTGACGAGCCTGCTGGAATCCGGGGCACCCCTCAGTTCCGAAGACCGCCGGGACCTTCTGGACACCATCCGGCAGGAGGCGGAGCGGCTGAACCGCCTCGTGGGGAACTTCCTCGACCTGTCCAGGAT
Organism: Actinomycetota bacterium; assembly: GCA_050692695.1. Lineage (GTDB taxonomy): Bacteria > Actinomycetota > UBA4738 > UBA4738 > HRBIN12 > AC-69. Next base: position 3,167 of record JBOGVI010000520.1, on the reverse strand, counting down.
GCGGGCCGGAGCTCTCACCCCATCCAAGTCGCCCGCGGCCATCGATGAGGTGATGGAAGGGGTCGTGGCTCGGCTGGAGCCGGTGCTCATCGGTCACGAGGTCCGGGTCATCCTGCGGGAGAACCTCCCCGAGATTCCCATGGACATGCTCCAGATCGACCAGGCCCTGACCAACGTCCTGGAAAACGCCGCGAGGTTCACGCCGCCGGGGAATCAGATCACCGCAGCGGTCGCCCGGTGGCATGGCGGAGTGCAGGTGCGGATCGCGGACCAGGGCCCCGGGATCCCTCCCGAGCAGAGGGAGCGGGTCTTCGAGCCGTTCGTCCGTGCTGAGGACAGCTCCGGCACCGGGCTGGGGCTGGCCATCGCCCGCGCCATCGTCGAGGCTCATGGGGGGAGGATCCGCCTTGGAGATGCGCCCGGAGGTGGAACGGTCGTGATCATCGAGCTGCCCGGTGGGGAGTGAGATGGCAGAGGGGCGAGTGCTGGTCGTGGACGATGATCCTCAGATCCTTCGGGCCGTCCGCACGAGCCTCCAGGCCCGCGGGTACGAAGTGGTCACCGCCGGGAACGGGGAAACGGCCCTGGATGTGGTGGCGAAGGGCGAGGGGACCGTGGACCTCGTGGTCTTGGACCTCGGGCTCCCGGGGATCGACGGGCGGGAGGTCATCAAGCGGGTTCGGTCGTGGACCGAGGTGCCGATCATCGTCCTCTCGGTGCGCGACGCCCAGGAGGAGAAGGTGGCCGCCCTCGACGCGGGAGCAGACGACTACGTGACCAAGCCCTTTGGGATGCCGGAACTGCTGGCGCGGATGCGAGCGGTGAGGCGTCGCTCCGATTCGGAGGATCAGCGGCCCGTGGTCCTCCGCTTCGAAGAACTGGAGGTGGATCTCGGACGTCAGCTGGTACGGCTGGGGGAGGGGGGCGTCCATCTGACCCCCACGGAGTACCGCCTGCTCGAAGCGTTGGTCACGAATCCCGGGAAACTGCTCACGCATCGCTGGCTGCTACAGAAGGTGTGGGGCCCCGGATACGCCACCGAGGCTCAATACCTGCGGGTATTCATTCGCCAGCTCAGGGGCAAGCTGGGCGACGACCCGGGCAGGCCTCGGTTCATCGTCACAGAGCTCGGGCTGGGCTACCGGTGGAAGCCCGACCCGGAGGAAGCCCGCGGCCGCGCACAGAGCCCGCGATGATGCGTCGCGGGCAGTGAGCGGGGAACGGATTCGGTGGTCCGTCGCATCCGCCTCGTCCCTCGATCCGCTCCCACGAGGGAAGAACTCGCGCCCTTGCGAGCGCCAAGCTGAGCCGCGCGAGCATCGTGAGGTCGGCGAAGGTCGTCGGGTGCGTTCGCTCCAGCATCCAGCACCGAAGCTCCCCTGCTGATCCGATCCTAAGTCCCTGGAAGAGGGTGCACTTATTGAGATCCGGCCGCTGATGCTATGAAAGAGCGGGCCTACGCTCCCGTGTTCACAGCGTGACGTCGTAGCGTCCGCTGAACACGAACGACAGGAAGGAGGCCCTGTCATGGTTTGCGTCGGAGTGGACCTTCACCTCAAGTCCTCCCACGTCGCCGTGCTCGCCGGCGACGGGGAGCTGCTCGTAGGCCGGCGGAGCCGCAGCCAGCCAGAGCAGTTCCTCCGGGTATTCGGGGAGCTCGAGGCAGACCCCGTCGAGGTCGCCTTCGAGGCACCTACGGCTGGGGGTGGTTCGCCGACCTCTTGGCCGACGCCGGCATCCCGGCCCACATGGCCCATCCCCTGGCCACCAAGGCCATCCCTTCGGCCAGGGTGAAGAACGACAAGGTCGACCGTCTGTCCCGGTGTTGGGTGCCGTGTTTGTCATGGACTCCTTCAACGCGGCGTCGTTGAACTATCTCGCGGGTCCCTTTTGCTGAGATTGCCGAGGAGGGTGTCGAGTTGTTCGGCGAGCCGGAGAAGGGTGTCGGGCTAAACGATGTAGTTCCCGCCGGTATGTCATCTCCTGCTACGTTGCGGAGAGACCTTCGAGAGGGTCACTCGAGTGATGGCTTCTGCCACGGACGGCCATCCGTGGGAGATCGCGCACAATCCCAGCTGGAAGCTGCACGACGAACGGGATCCGTCAGGCTTGAGTAGTAGTGCCCCCCACGGATGGCCAGGTAGCCGTCGCTCAGACGTGCTAACGCCATCCTTCGCGCAGGGGATAGTGCAACCCCCCGGATACCTGATTGTCTCCCGACGCCTCGCTCCCTAGCGTGCTTCTACGGGCGATGTCAGAGATCCTGATCCTTCCCCCGCCCAGCGCCATCGGGGAGTCCGACACCGACGGTTCCCCTCTCGTCCTCCTGCCCGCCCGAGACTCCGTCGAGCGGCTTCTTGCCCTGGCCCGGACGTACCTCGGGATGGAGGTCGCCATCGTCTCGGAGTTCACCGGCGAGGAGCAGATCCTCCGCCACCTCGAAGGGGACCCCGAGGTGTTCGGCCTTCAGTTGGGAGCCGGGGCACGGCTGTCCGCTACCTATTGCTGGAGGGTGGCGAACGGACACCTTCCTCCGGTCATTCCCGACGCAAGAGCCGATGTCCGGGTGCGCGACCTCGAGGTCACATGGGAGGCCGACATCGGCTCCTACATCGGAGCTCCGATCCGGTTCTCTGACGGCCGGGTCTACGGCAGCGTGTGTTGTCTCAGCCACAGCGCCAACCCTTCCCTCCGAGACCGCGACGCCGAGTTCATGACCATGCTCGCGGCGCTGATCGGCCGGGAGCTCGAAGCGGAATGGGCCGCCCATCGGAAGCAACTCGAGATGTTCGGGCGGATCCGCGAGGTCCTCGAGCGAGGAGGACTCGGCGTGGCCTTCGGGCCGATATTCGATCTCGATTCGCTCGCCATCGTGGGCTACGAGGCCCTCCCCCGATTCGAGGAAGGCGGGAGTCCGGAGCGATGGTTCGCGGACGCAGACGAGATCGGCCTGGGTGCGGATCTGGAGCGAGCGGCGATCCAGGTCTCGCTGGCACATCTCGGCGACCTGCCGCGCGGTCCATACCACTGGGTGAACCTCTCCCCCAGGGCTATGTGCTCCTCGACGATCCGTGACATGCTCGCCGAGGCTCCGGGAGACCGGACCATCGTCGGGCTGGCTCCAACCGGGCCCGACGGCGAGCCCGGCCTGGTGGAGGCCGCTCACG
>JBOGVI010000519.1:0-3512 GCA_050692695.1 Actinomycetota bacterium | reverse complement strand
CCTCGGTCCCGATCGTCTCGCCGAGATCACCCGCTGGAGTGAAGGGCGCCCTTGCGTCGCGATCGGCGGGGTGCGACCCGAGGACGTGCCGGCCGTTCTCGCGGCCGGCGCGGTCGGGGTCGCGGTGGTGTCGGGGATCCTCGGTGCCCAGGACGTGGAGGCCGCGGCGAGGCGATACGCGGAGGTCCTATTCGTCAAATAGTAGTCGCGCTTCCGTCGCCGCCTGAACTTCCTCGAACGTCACGCCATCCATCAATTCCAAGACCCTCAAGCCCCCTGGCGTCACGTCCAAAACCGCCAACTCCGTAATGATCCGGTGGACGCATCGGGCGCCGGTGAGGGGCAGGGTACAGTGGTTCAGGATCTTGGGGCTGCCGTCCCGGGTCCGGTGCTCCATGATCACCACGACCCGCCGCGCGCCCGCCACCAGGTCCATCGCCCCACCCATCCCCTTCACCATCTTCCCCGGGACCATCCAGTTGGCCAGATCGCCGTCCTTCGAGACCTGGAGCGCACCGAGAATGCTGAGAGCGACGTGTCCGCCGCGGATCATGCCGAAGGAGGTGGCGCTGTCGAAGTAGCTCGTGCCCGGGAGCTCGCTGACCGTCTCCTTGCCGGCGTTGATCAGGTCGGGATCCTCCTCGCCCTCGGCCGGGTACGGCCCCACCCCCAGCATCCCGTTCTCGGACTGAAACACCACCGGCACGCCCCGGGGCACGTAATTGGCCACCATCGTGGGCATGCCGATGCCGAGGTTCACGTAGTAGCCCGTCTCGGGCGTGAGGGAGAGCAGTTCCTGCGCCGCGCGGCGGACAATCAGCTCGCGGGCGTCCACTCAGCCGGACCTCAGCGTGCGGCGCTCGATATGCTTGCTCCGGCTCCGGCAGACCACCACCCGCTGCACGAAGATCCCTGGGGTGTGGATCGCGTCACCGTCCAGCTCCCCCGGCTCGACCAGGTGCTCGACTTCCGCCACGGTGACCCGACCCGCGGTGGCCATCATCGGGTTGAAGTTCCGGGCCGTCTTCCGGTAGGCCAGGTTGCCCTGGCGGTCCCCCTTCCAGGCGTGGATCAGCGCGAAATCACCGGTGATGCCCGGCTCCAGGACGGACCGGCGGCCGTCGAACTCGCGGACCTCCTTTCCCTCCGCGACGAGCGTCCCGACCCCGGTCGGGGTGAAGAAGGCCGGGATCCCCGCGCCGCCGGCCCGGATACGTTCCGCGAGCGTGCCTTGGGGCGCGAGCTCGACCTCGAGCTGGCCCGAGAGCATCAGCCGCTCGAACACGGCGTTCTCCCCCACGTAACTGCTCACCATCTTCCGGACCTGGCCGGCCTTGAGCAAGTGGACCAGCCCGTGGTCCGAGGTGCCGGCGTTGTTGCTCACGCAGGTGAGTCGGCTGGGCCCCAGGTCGCGAAGGGCGAAGATCAGTTCCTCGGGGACCCCGCAGAGACCGAATCCGCCGACCAGAAGTGTCATGCCGTCGCGCACGTCCTGGAGTGCCGATCGGGCCTCGGGATGGACTTTGTCGAGCATTGGCGTGGTGGTGGGAACTCGTTGTCGGGGCTCTGGATGATGGGTGGGGAGGCCATGGGACACAACCAGGGATCAAGCTCTCACCCGGCGTGCGTTCCAGGACGCTACCCCTCGGGGGAAGGCCTAGGACCACCCCCCAAAGGGCCGCGCGGGAGGCCCAAGTTGCGCGACGGCGAAAATTGGGGTCTATTAACGTGGTCTTCGAGCCAACTCGGGGAGCAGACCACCGCGTCTCGGAGTGCCCCGCTGTGAGAGCAACAGAAAACTCGTCTGCCTCCCGGAACCCGAAGTTCCTCCTGAGGGGGCGATGGGTCGGGCCGGTTCTTCTCCTCATCGTCCTGCTCCTGTCGGCCGTGGCCCTGGAGCTCGTATCGCGCGCGTATTGGAGCGGGCGACGATATGTCCCCTTCGGCCAGCCCGGCCTCGTCCTCTACGCCTTCTATCCTGGTTTGGCGAGGATTGACGCCCTGCGGCCCTCCCGGCACGACGCCTACTTCGACGTCCTGATCTTGGGCGGCTCCACGCTGCATCCCAACTTCGGAGCGGTGGGACAGGCGCTTCGGGAACGGCTGCTGTCCAAGGTTCCCCGGAAGGTCCGCATCTTCAACCTGGCATTTCCGGGGCACACCTCGCGCGACGCCGCGCTCCAGTATGCTGCGGTTGGCGAGTCCCGCTTCGATCTCGTGATCCTCTACCACGGCCTCAACGACGCCCGTGCCAACAACGTCCCGCCCGAGGTCTTCAAGAGCGACTACTCACATTTTGCCTGGTATGCGGTACTCAACGTCATGAGAGGTTATCACGGGCGGGCCCATCTCGCGTTGCCGTACTCGTTGCATTACGTGTGGACGCGAATCGGAGTCGCAGGGCAGATGGAGCGTTATTCCCCCTTGGAGGGACCCAGGGACGAGTGGGTTCGCTTCGGCGCGGCGTACCGAAGCAAGGATGCGTTCGAGACCAACCTCACATCGATCCTGGACCGGGCCCGGCAGGTGGGCGACCGGGTCGTCCTCATGACCACCGTCCTCTACGTGCCGGCGAATTACTCGTTCGAGCGCTTCCAGAACAAACAGCTGGATTACCAACTGCACCTCACACCCCTGGAGCTCTGGGGCGAGCCCAAGCATGTGCAGGGCGCGGTCGCCGCTCACAACGAGGTGGTGCGGGCGCTGGCTCGCCGGTACGGCGACGTGGTCCTCGTCGATCAGGATCGTCTGATGGAGCGCGGCGGTCGGTACTTCAACGATGCGGCGCACTTCACCGTGTTGGGGTCGGCTGTCTTCGCGGACCACCTCGTCAGCGCCCGGGGTGTCGATCCCGAGGAGGCCGGTGACGAGCGGCGGAACCTTCTCCTCCAGGCCAGGACCCCTGATCGGAGACCTTGACGTCGTCTGCGGTGTCGTTCGCCTCTGGGGTGTAGCGCTCACGCAACACTGGTCCGGTGGAGTCCAAGGCCCTGCGCTAGTTGAGGCTGCGCCTGGTTCTTGCGAAACCTCGCCGGGCAAGCCTCTTTCGGCGTCCACATGGCCACGACCTACATTCTCGGCGTCTCCGCGTTCTACCACGACAGCGCCGCCTGCCTCCTGCGGGACGGCGCGATCGTCGCCGCTGCATCGGAGGAGCGCTTCTCGCGGAAGAAGGGCGACGCCTCCTTCCCCGGTCGCGCGGTCGAAGCCTGTCTACAGGGGGCGGGGATCGGCGTCGGCGACCTGGCCTACGTCGGCTTCTACGACAAGCCCCTGCTCAAGCTCGAGCGGATCCTGGAGACCTATCTGTCCACCGCTCCGCGCGGCTTCTCCTCGTTCCGGAAGGCGGGCCCGCTCTGGATGAAGGAGAAGCTGTACCAGGATCGGATGCTGCGGGAGGCGCTCGGCTGGGAGGGTCCGCTGCTGTACGTCGAGCACCATGAGTCCCATGCCGCCAGCGCGTTCTATCCGTCCCCCTTTACCGAGGCGGCGATTCTCACGATGGATGGGGT
>JBOGVI010000518.1:0-3065 GCA_050692695.1 Actinomycetota bacterium | reverse complement strand
AAGCGCTAGGCCCATACGAAAGGATCTAGCACTCGCCCAGGTACAGGGTGTCGCGCACCGCCGGGTCGTCCAGGTTGTCCTGGGTGACCACGGTGAGGGGCGTGGTGATCTGGGCCTCGAAGTCCTCACCGCGAAGTGACGCCACCGCGGTCCGGACGCCCTGGGCACCGATCTCCCGTGGGTTCTGGGCCACCAGGGCCTGGACCAGCCCCTCCTCGAGCTGCGCCACCTGACCGGGGCTCGCGTCGAAGCCGACCAGCTGAACCTGCTCCTCCGCGTTGGCCTCCCTGAGCGCGGTGGCCGCGCCCTCGGCCGAGAACAGGTTGGTGGCGAAGATGCCCGCAAGGTCGGGGTTGGCCGCCAGCACCGCCGAGGTGATCTCGGCCGCGCGGGTGGGGTCGTCGTTGTTGAACTCGGCACCCAGGTACTCGATGCCGGGCTCGGCTTCGATCACTTCCTCGAACCCCTGCACGCGCTCCTCCACGGTCGAGACTCCCGGCTGGGTGGTGTTCACGAACACCGTTCCCTCGCCGCCGATCAGTTCGACCAGCGCCTCCCCGGCCGCTCTGCCGCCCTCGACGTTGTCCGTGGCGATCCGGGAGACGCCGATGTTCGGATCGTCCACGATCGTGTCGACCAGCACGACGGTGATCCCGGCGTCCTGCGCCGCCTGGAGCGGCCCGGCCAGGGCAGTCCGCTCCGTTGGCGCGATGAGGATGGCATCCGGCTGCTGCGCCACCACCGCTTCGACGATCGGGATCTGCTCCGTGGGGTCGAACGCGCTGGGCCCCTGGACGGAGTAGTTCACTCCGAGCTCATCCGCGGCGGCCTGAGCTCCACAGTCCATCGTGATATAGAACTCGTCCCCCGCGACTCCCTGGATGAGGACGATGTCTAGCGGCTCTTCCCCGCCGTCCGCTGCCTCGTCATCGCCGCCGCACGCCGCTGCCACCAGGGCGACCGAGGCCACCAGAGCCAGCAAGGCTCGTCTTCCCCCCATGATGATTCCCCCCTCCTTTCCGGTTCCTCGCTCCTACTGTCTCTCCCTGGCACGACGCTTCACCTGGTCGAAGTACACCGCCAGGATCAGCACGGCGCCCACCGCGACCTGCTGCCAGAACGGCCGGATCCCGAGGATGATGAACCCGTTCCGCAGGATGGCCGGGATGAAGACGCCCACCACCGTGCCGAACACCGCCCCCCTTCCACCGAACAGGCTGGTGCCGCCGATGACCACCGCCGCGATCGTCTGGAGGTTATCGGTCCCATGCCCCTCGATCGTGGTCGTTGTGAACCGGGCCAGGAGCACGTACCCGGCCAGCCCGGCGAGCAGGCCGGACAGCGCGTACACCTTGATCAGGTGCCGGGGCACGTTGATGCCGGCCCTTCGGGACGCCTCCGCGTTCGACCCGATCGCGTACGTGTACCGACCGAACTGGGTCAAATGCAGGAGGATCGCGCCGACGATCGTGACCCCCGCGGCGATCAGCACCAGGTAGGGAATCTGGCCGAACAGCCGGCCGATGCCCACCGTGGTCACCAGTTCCGTCGGCACCGCCCGTCTGACGTTGATGCCCCCGCTGAGCAGCAACGCGGCCCCCTGGGCCATGCCCAGCGTGCCGAGGGTCACGATGAGCGCCGGGATCCGGGTTTTGGCGATGAGCAACCCGTTCAATAGCCCCCACGCCACGCCGGCCAGCAGCGAGCTCCCCAGCCCGGCCAGGATGACGTCCATCCCTTCGGCCCCCATCTCCCGCATGAGCAGGGACGCCACGACCTGAGAGAACACCAGCACCGACCCGACCGAGAGGTCGATCCCCGACGTGATGATCACGAACGTCATGCCCACAGCGATGATCAGCAGGCTCGACGCGTCGATCATGATGTTGCGCAGGTTGAAGACCGAGGCGAACGAGTCGAAGTCAAGGATGGAGAAGACGGCGATGATCACCACCAGCACCAGGAAGATCCAGGTGGACGTGGCGGCCGTCAGGGTGGCCAGGGCGGTCCGGGGCGGCTCCGCCTCCTCGGGGGGAGGGACGAGCTCCGCCGCCTCGACCGGCACCTTCTCCCGCGCCATCAGGACGCCGCCTCCAGGCCGGCACCGGTCATGGCGCCCACGACCTGCTCCATGCTGACCTGGTCCGGCCGGACGGTGGCCACCCGTCTTCCCAGCCGCAGGACCTGGATACGGTCGGCCACCTCGAACACCTGGGGAAGGTTGTGGCTGATCAACACGACGGACATGCCCGAGCTCCGGAGGCGCCGGATGAGCTCGAGGACCCTGTGCGCCTGCACCACCCCGAGGGCAGCGGTCGGCTCGTCCATGAAGATCACCCGGCTGGCCCACGTCACGGCCCGGCTGACGGCGACGGCCTGGCGCTGCCCTCCCGAGAGCATCGCGACCTCCACGTCGATGTCCTGGAGGCCGATCCCCAGGGTTGCGAACGCATCCTTGGCCTTCTCGCGCATGGCCTTCTTGTCGATGAACCCGAGCTTCCCTCGAAACCCGGGCTGCCGGATCTCTCGGCCGAGGAACAGGTTCGCCGCCGGGTCGAGGTCGGCGGCCAGAGCGAGGTCCTGGTATACGGTCTCCAGACCGAGGTGCCGGGCCGCGATGGGGGTCTCGATCGACCGGGTCTTCCCGTCGAACCAGATCTCCCCGCCGTCGGGCTGGACCGTCCCCGACAGGATCTTGATCAAGGTGCTCTTGCCGGCCCCGTTGTCTCCGACGAGCGCCGCCACTTACCCCTGGAACACGTCGAAGTTGGTGCCCTGGAGGGCGCGGACGTGCCCGTAGCTCTTGACGATACCCCTGGCCTCGAGGAGGTGGCCGTTCATCGCGGCGCGGACCGAGGTCGTCACGGCCCGGACCGCCTGGCGATCTCCCCGGAACCCCGGGGCACGAGGCGTGTGGGGAGCACGATCCGCTGCGGGGGGCGCTCGTCGCCGGCCAGCCGGCCGAAGAGCAGCTCGGCCCCGGCCCGGCCCATCTCGGCCGGGTCGTGCTTCACCACCGTGACCGGTACCGGAAGCATGTCCGCCAGCTCGAAGTCGTCGAACCC
>JBOGVI010000517.1:0-8488 GCA_050692695.1 Actinomycetota bacterium | reverse complement strand
TGCTCCATGCTGCCGCCCATGCCCATCTCCCCCTCGTGCTCCATCTGCGTGGCCTCGTCGCCCAGGACGAACTCGTGCTCGCCGGAGCCCTCGTTGGTGACCACGAATCGGACCATCTCGCCCGACTGCACGCGGATCTCGGCCGGTTCGAACCGCAGGGAGTCGAGCGCCGATACTGCGACGGTGCGGACGCCGGGCCGGTCTTCGCCTCCGGAGCCCGTTCCGGCTTCCGATCCGCTCGAGCAGGCTGCAAGGAACGACGAACCGGTCGCGAGCAGGATCATGGCGAACTTCATTCGCTTCATCACGTGCATCTCCTCCTGATTCGGATCCGTACGTGCGATCGTCCGAACCCGAAGGATCAAGCCAGCTGCACGGTCCCGTCTCGAGGAGGCGAGCGTTGCGCCATGGGTCGCGAAGCGAGCGGCCGCGCCGGGACCGGGCTCCTTCCGGACGGTTCGGCGGGCACGGGCTCCGAGGCCACACGTGGGAGGAGGAGCACGAGCCCGCTCGCGACGAGCACGAACAGGCATGCCCCGAAGGCCATGGCCATCGCGTCGTGGTCGGGGCCGACGTGGTGCAGGGTGAACGCGCAGAGCAAGAGGAGGAGCGCCAGGAGAAGCAGAGCGCGGGTCCGGGGGTCTCTGAGCGCGCGGGCCATGGAACGCTTCAGTCTACTGTCCGACTCGGCCGTTCGGCCTGGCTCGATGGGTCGCCTTCAGCTGCCCTTCAGGGCCGGAAGCACGTCCCGGCCGAACAGCTCCACCGCTTGCGCGGCCGTGTCGAACTCCATGCCCGGGTAGTGCAGCCGAACGATGAGGTGGAGCCGACGGTCGCCGAAGACCTCCACCAGGGGCCGGAGGGCGTGCGCCACCTCGTCCGCCGTCCCCGCCGGTGTCCACTTCCGCATCGTGTCCTCGTTCGGCGGGAGCGGTTCGAGCGAGTCCTTCTCCGGCGTGTCGGCCCCTGCGTCCCACGCGCTGTACGCCCCGAGCTGATGGGCCACGCCGGCCCGAGCGACGGCCCAGGCGTCGCCGTCCTTGCTCACGAACACGTTCTGGATGAGGGCCAGGCCGAGGGCGTGGGGATCCTTCCCCGCCCCCCGGGCGGCCTCGTCGAACACCGACAGGATCGGCCCGACCTCCTCGACGGCGTCGGCGTCGGTGATGTACCCGTCCCCGAGCTGTCCTGCCCGCCGTACCGCCCGCTGCGCGTAGCCGCCCAGGTAGATCGGGATGCCGCCGTCCTGCGTGGGAGGGGGGGTCACCTTCACCTGCTCGTACCGGAACGTGCGCCCGTCGAACGAGAACCGCCGCCCCGTCCACGCCCGCCGTACGATCTCCACCGTCTCCTCGGTCCTTCGGACCCGATCGGACATGGGGACGCCGAACGTGCGGAACTCCTCCTCCCGCCACCCCATCCCGAGACCCAGGATGAGCCGGCCGCCGGAGAGCTGGTCCACGACGGCGGCGTCCTCGGCCAGCCGGAGCGGGTCGTGGAACGGCGCGAGGACGATGCCGGTGCCGAGGGTGATGCGCTCCGTGGATGCGGCGAAGGCGGCGAGCATCGGCAGGAGCGATGGAAGGTAACCGTCCGAGGTCCCGTGGTGCTCGCTCACCCAGGCCGAGTCGAATCCCAGGGCCTCGGCCAGGCGCACCAGGTCCAGGGTCTCCCCGTACTCCTGGGCGAAGGTCCGAGGCGAGCGGGCTGGGATCTGGCCCGTGAACAACCCGATACCGACGCGCAGGCTCATCGGCCGAACCGTACCGGCTGGCGGGCGGCCCGCTCAAGCGCGCCCGTTCCGCCCGAGACGCATGAGATGGTCCTCTTGAAACTGATAATCATTCTCGTCTAGGATTTGAGGGTGAGGCTCCACTCGAGGCCGATCGCCTGGTTCGCCGTCGCGCTAGTGGTGCTGGGGGTGGCTGCCTGCAGGGGCGAGTCCTCCCAAGGGCGCGTGAACGTGGTGGCCGCCATCTACCCGTTGGCGTGGGCCGCGGAGCAGGTCGGCGGGGACCTCGTGGACGTGGAGGACCTCACCCCGCCGGGCGTGGAGGCCCACGACGCCTCGGTCACCGCGGCCCAGCGGGCCGACATCCAGACCGCGGACATCGTCGTGTACCTGGGTGAGATCGACTTCCAGCCGGACGTGGAGCGCGCCGTGGACGAAGCCGGCGGCAGGGTGATCGACGTGACGGCCGAGCTCGGCATCCGCCCGCGGCCCGGCGACACGTTCGACCCGCACCTGTGGCTGGACTCGGCCGACATGGAGGAGATCGTCCGCCTGCTCGCAGATGCGCTCGAGGCGACCGACCCCCCTGGCGCTGACGGATACGCGCGGCGGGAGGAGGCGGCACTCGGTGTGCTGGAGGACCTCGACGCATCGTTCCGGGAGGGGCTCTCAGGCTGCGCGTTCACGACGTTCGTCGTTACCCACGAGGCGTTCGGCTATCTGGCCGGCACGTACGGTTTCCGGCAGCTGGGGATCGAGGGGCTTACGCCTGAGAGCGAACCGTCGGCCGCCCGGATCCAGGCCGCCGCCGCGGCCATCGACCAGGAACGGGCGGCGCCGGTGGTCTTCTACGAGGAGACTGATGCGGGCCGCCGGGTCGGCCAGAGCGTGGCCGAAAGCGTCGGAGTCCCGGCGCTGCCGCTCAACACGCTCGAGTCGGACCCGGCGCCCCTCGACTACATATCGGCTATGGAGGAGAACCTGACGAACCTGAGGGAGGGGCTGCGGTGCGGGACGTGACGGCAGAGCTTGCCGGCGTGCGATTCGGGTACGGTGCCGAGCCCATCCTGACGGACGTGGACCTCATGCTCCAAGGGGGCGAATTCACCGTCCTCGCCGGCGCCAATGGGAGCGGCAAGTCGACGTTGCTCAAGCTGATGGTGGGCCTGCTCCGTCCGGACGCCGGTTCGGTCCGGGTGCTTGGTGGCTCGCCTGCCGATCCCGAGGTCCGAAGGCACATCGGCTATGCCCCGCAAGGCCTTCGGATGGCGACCTCGCTGCCCGTCTCGGTGAGCGAGGTCGTGGCCGCCGGCCTGACGCCGTCGAAGGGGCTGTTCCACCGGATGGGCCGGAAGGACTGGACGAAGGTGAACGAGGCCATCGACGCCGTCGGCCTGGGCGACCTTTCGGCCGAATGCCTGTTCGAGCTCTCCGGGGGGCAGCAGCAGCGCGCCATCCTGGCCCGGGCCTTGGTGGCCGACCCCACGCTTCTGCTGCTCGACGAGCCGACCACCGGGATCGACCAGCGGCTCCGCCCCGCCCTGGCCGAGGAGCTCCGGCGGCGGACGGACGCCGGGGTCACGGTCGTGGCCGTCTCGCACGACCCCGACGACTTCCACAAGGTGAGCGACCGGATCCTGATCATCGTGGACGGCCGGATCGAGCAGATCACCCACGAGGAGTTCCACACGCACCTGGAGATGGCGCCGTGAGCCGCCTGTTCCTCGACTTCGCGATCAGGGCGTTCCTGGCCGGCGGGGCCGTGGGCGTCGCCGCGCCGGTGGTGGGGTGCTTCCTGGTTCACAGGCGGCTGTCGCTGATCGGCGACGCCGTCGGGCACCTCGCGTTCTCAGGTGTCGCCATCGGCATCGCCGCCGGGCTCGCGCCCCTGGGAGGCGCGATGGTGATCGCCGTTGCTGGGGCGGTCGCGCTGGAGTTCCTCCGGGCCAAAGGCCGCCTGGCCGGCGACCTTTCCCTGGCGCTGATCTTCTACGCCGGGCTGGCCGTGGGGCTGGTGGTCCTATCCTCGAGCGGAGGCCTGAACGCGTCGGCCATCGGGTTCCTGTTCGGCTCGATCTTCACGATCACGTGGCTCGACGTCGCGGCGATCGCCCTGCTCTGCGTGTTCGCCGTTGTGACCGTGGCCGTGTTCTATAAGGAGCTCGTCGCCGTCGCCCTGGACGAGGAGACGGCCCGGGCCTCCGGGTTGCCCGTTGACCGGCTGAACGTACTCCTGGTGGTCCTGACCGCGCTGCTCGTCGTGGCCGGGATGCGGGTCGTCGGGCTCCTGCTGATCGCGTCACTGCTCGTGATCCCGGTGGCGGCCGGGTCGCGCCTCGCCCACTCCTTCCTGGGCTCCATGGTGTTGGCCGTGGCCGCCGGGCTGGTTGCCACGGTTGGCGGCCTGGTTGCTGCACTGGTGCAGGGCGAGATCTCGCCGGGCGGAACCATCGTGATCGCGGCGGCGGCGGTCTTCGGTGTGGCCATGGCCGCCGGCCGAGGGGCCGCCCGACGCCACGCGCGGGGGGCGACGGGATGAAGCGCGAGACTGACCGCGGTACAAGGACCGGCGTAGCGATGCTCGCGGGGGCCGGGCTGCGGGCCACCCGCCAGCGAACGGCGATCGTGCGGGCCATGGAGAAGGAGGGCCGTCCAGTCACGGCGCAGGCTCTGCACGCGCGGCTGTCGCGGCCGGGCGGAGGGCCCGGACTCGCCACCATCTACCGAACCCTCCAGGCCCTGGCCCAGGTGGGCTACGCCCGGACCTTCCCGTCGGGAGAGGGAGAGCTCTCCTACAAGCTGTGCGACCCCGGCCACCACCATCACCTGATCTGCGAGCGATGCGGCCGGGTCGTGGAGATCCCATCGTGCGAGATCGAGGGATGGGCCAAGTCGGCGGCGAGACGCCGGGGGTTCACGGTGTCGTCGCACCAGGCCGACATCTTCGGGCTGTGCGGGGACTGCGCGGCCGGGCGAGGCGTCAGGGCGTGAGGTAGGGCCGGTCCGGCCGGGGGACCGCCTCGACCGACGAGGCGTTGACGATCACCTCGTGACCCAGCGGGTAGATGGGGCCGCGGACCTGGACCCAATCGTTGGTCTGGAACCGGCCGGGCGAGACGTTCACCACGCGGACCTGGGCGATCGTGGCGTCGGCCACGCAGCAGGTCACGATGAACCGTGTCAGCAGGAACTCGTCGGCCGGGGTGTCGGGATACCGGGTCACGAAGCCCACGAACTCGACCTGCTCGCCGGCGCGCTTGGCCAGGGCCAGCTCGCCGGGTTTCGAGAACTGGGCCGACGCGACGTCGATGAGGGTGAGGGGGCCGCTCTCCGCGTCGCCCACGGAGACGGCGAACCCCACCGCGCCGGCTCGCTTGCCGGCGGAGAAGGTGCCGAGTGTCGCAGGCGGCAACGCCAGCACTAGCACGACCGGGACCACCATGAGGCCCATGATCCACGCCTCCCTCGCGTGCATGGGCTCGGGGGAGCGCACTCGTGCGGACGCGAGCCGGCCGAGGGCAGCCGCCGTGAGCAGCACCGCGCCGATCGGCACGACCCAGATCGTCCGTGTGGACAGGTACAGGTCGTCGCGGCCGGAGAGTAGGAGGAACCAGAACAGCCCGGCCCACGCCGCGATGGCGATCGCGCCTCCCACCCTGCTCGAGCTCCAGGCCCGCGGCGGCCCGGCCTCCCGCGGGCGGGCTCGCGCCTCGCGCCCGATGACGACCGCGTCCCTCATCCGTTCGTCTCCCACCCGCCCGGCGTTTCGCGCCTCATCCCGTTCGTCTCCCACCCGCCCGGCGCTTCGCGCCTCATCCCGCCACCACCTTCAACCACATCGCTCCGACGAGCGTCGCGGCGAACACAGCGACAACCACCATCCATACGAACCCCCTGCGGAACGTCCCCGCGTATAGGGCCCCGAGCTTGAGGTCCACCATCGGCCCCGACACCAGGAATGCGAGTTGCGCGGCCGGGCCGAACTGCACGAACGACGCCGCGATGAACGCGTCCGACTCCGAGCACAGCGACAGGACCGTGGCGAGACCCATCATCACCACGATGTCCAGGACGGGCGCGCCTGCCACCCTCAACACGAGCGACGTGGGGAGGAACGTCTGCACCAGAGCCGCCAACGTCGCGCCGAGTAGCAGGTAACGGGCCATGAACAGGAAGTCGTTGCCCAAGTGGAGGAAGAACCGACGCCATCTCGCTTCGGGCGAACCGAGCTCGATGTGGTGGGCGTGCCGGTCGTCGGGTCGAGGGCGGAGCAGCTCGTCCTTCGTCCGGTTGCCTACGACCCATCCCACGGCGATCGCCACGAGGAGGCCGAGCAGGAACCGCCCGCCCACCATGGTCCAGACCGCGGTGCGCCCCCGGAAGGCCACGTACGTCGATGCGATGACCACCGGGTTCAGGACCGGCGCCGCCAGCATGAACGTGATCGCCGCCGAAGGCATGAGCCCTCTCGCGGCGAGCCGCCTCGCGACCGGCACCGAGCCGCACTCGCAGATGGGGAAAGCCAGGCCGGCAAGCCCCGCCGCCGGAAGCTGGAGCGGCCGCGGCAGCCTGGCCAGCTTCTCCAGGGTTCCGATGGGCACGAAGACCTCGATCAGCGCGGAGGCCAGCGCTCCCAGGGCCACGAACGGCAGCGCCACGATCAGGAGTGAGCCCAAGAGGATGAGGAGCGTCTGCATCCACGCCACCCGGCTCGGGTCGGCCAGGCGCAGCCCCACGGCGGCGAGGACAAGGAGGCCGACCACGACGAGCGCCGTGCGGGAGGTGGCGTTCCGGACCGGCCGGATCGCGGCGACGTCCGCCATCAGCAATACCTCGCGAACGAGACGGCGAACCTCTGGAACGCGTCGGCCATGAGCAGCGTGCCGTTCGGGCCGGTGACCCTCAGGAGCGCCTGCACCGCAGCGTCTCCGGAGATCCCGCCCTGCGCGAGCACGTCCTGGTCCAGGAACAGCCCGCCCGCGACCGCCCCCGCCACCAGGTTCCCGCCGCCGGTCACGCCGGCCTCGACCTGAGCGACGACTTCCGAGACGGTGGGGCCTGCGGTGTTCCGAAGCGGGCCGGTTCCGCCGGTGCCCGCGACGGCCACGACCACCGAACTACCGGAAGCTCGAGTCGCCGCCGCCACCACCTCCCGGGTCCACCGGTCCATCGACCCGATCGAGCCGCGAAGCACGATGGCCAGGACGTCCGGGACCTCGTCGCGGCCGAAGCCCGTGGCGAGCGTTCGCTCCGCCGCACCCACGGCATCCGTCCCGCGCGCGACGAGCAGCAGATCGCGATCGTGCCCGATGTACCAGTTCCCCCCGATGATGCCTCGGTCGGCGATATCCGGCGCCACCAACCCGATGAGAGGCCGCTCCCCGAAACGCTTGTCGAGGTCGTCGGGGAGCGTGGTGATGACCGAGAACGGCGAGCCGAGCCCCCACGCCCCGACAACACCACCGCTGTCGTTGCGCAGGAGCGTGCCGGTGATGCCGTGCTGCGAGGGCAGCCCTCCGGTGCCGATGGTGGTCAGGATCGCGGCCGGGTCGAGGGGCAGCGAGCCAGTGTCGCCGCTCAAGGTTCCCGTCCCTCGGTGGATGAGCGAACGCAGGAAGGGCCACGCCTCCCGATCCGCACGGAGGTCCGCGCTCCCCACGCCCTTCCAGGCGATCTCGAGTACCAGCCGAGGCCGCTCGCCGTTCGCCACTCCTTCGATGGCCGCGCCGCTTCGAACGTCGGGGTGGGGCCGGCGGAGCCCCAGGATCTCGGACAGCGTCGGGGCGATCTGGTCCAGGCCGGTGCCGTTCGGCACCGGGAGGCTCCCGTTCACGCCAGCCCCCCACAGCGCGATCGGCACGTCGGTGCTCGGGCCGCCGGAGACCGAGGGCCACGGCACCATGACGGCTCCGTCGCCTGCCCCGCTCGAGACGCCGAACGTTCGGGTCACGGCCAGGACGTCCGGCGAACGCCCCTCCCGAAACCCCGCCACGAGGTGGGCCTTCAGGCCGGCCGGGAGAGGGCAGAAGGGGATGCGGGCCGGCGCCGGGGCCGGGTCGCACGTCTCCCCGGCGCACACGGCGCGCAGCACCCCGGCGGGGATGCCCAGCGCGGCGAGCCCAACAAGCAGGACGAAGAGGCGCCGCCCGAACACAGCCGCACCACGCTACCGCATCGTCGCCGACGTTCAGTAGCTGCGGCCCCCAGAGACCATCCGCTGGCGCCCCGGACTTGTTGCGAGGCGGAATCGCGTGTGGGATTCTCACCGACCATGGTTCGCGGCCCAAGCCTCGCCCGCGTCTTGGCGCTCACGCTCCTCGTGACGGCATGCACCCCGTCCCCGGGCGCGCCCACCGGCGATCCATCGCTCCCGGACATCTCTTCATCGCCGGGCGACCAGGTCGGAACGGTCCAGGCGAGCAGCCTGGCACGCAGGATCTGCTCCACCCCCCGAGAGGTGCTGCTCCGGATCTGGAACGGACACCGGGCAGACCGCGGGCCCGAGATCCAGATGGTCCCCACCGAGCCCAACTTCGTGGGGTCCGGCCTGCCGCACGTCGGCCCGCAGGACTACATCCAGCGCGTGCCCATGCTCTGGTTCGGACCGGGGTTCATCGCTCCGGTGGGGCCCGTTCGACGGCCCGTCACGTCGGCGGATATCGCGCCCACCCAGGCCCGCCTGCTCGACTTCGAGTTCGAAGCGCCTGATGGGGTACCCATGACCGAGGTGCTCGTCCCCGCCTCGGAGCGGCCCGT
>JBOGVI010000516.1:0-22661 GCA_050692695.1 Actinomycetota bacterium | reverse complement strand
GCTCCGTAAGCTGACGGAGGAGAAGGGGGCGGTCCTGATATTCGACGAGGTCAAGGTGGGGTGCCGGATCGCTCCAGGCGGCGCGACCGAGCTCTTCCGCGTCACGCCCGATCTCATCACGCTGGCGAAGGCGATCGGTGGCGGGGTGCCGGTCGGTGCCTTCGGGGGCAAGCGCGAGCTGATGGAACTCATCAGCCCGCTCGGATCGACCGTCCACTTCGGCACGTACAACGCGAACCCGCTGGGGATGGCCGCCGGCCTGGCGTGCCTCACCAAGGTCATGACCGCCGATGTCTATGTGGAGATGACCCGTCTGGCCACGCGCCTCGCCGACGGGCAGCGGAAGGTGATCGGGGCCCTCGGGATCCCAGCCGTGGTCACGCAGGTCAGCACCCTCGGCGGGATCCTGTTCACCACGGACGAGCCGTCGAACTTCCGGGAGGCGGCGAGGTGCGATACCGCCAAATGGGAGGACTACTGGTTCGGGATGCTGAACCGAGGCGTGATCCCCATGGGGAGCGCCTGGTTCGAGGAGTGGTCGATCTCCGCGGCCCACGCGGAAGAGGACATCGACCGCACGCTTGAGGTCACCGAGGAGGTGCTCCGGGAGATCTTCGCGGCCTAGGGGGAAAGGCGAAAGGGGGCGACCATGGACAAGCCGCTTGGGCTTGACATGCATATCGACGGGAAGCGCGTGGGGGCACGGTCCGGTGAACGGTTCGACGTGCTGAACCCCGCGACCGGGGAGGTATACGCGACCGTCCCCAAAGCGGACGTTGAGGACGTCGACGCGGCGGTCGACGCGGCCCGCAGGGCGCATGAAGGCCCGTGGCGGGGCGTCTCCGCTATCAAGCGAGGGGCGATGCTTCAGAAGATGGCCCGGGCTCTGGAAGGCCGCGGCGAGGAGTTCGCGGTGGCCGAGACCTCCCATAACGGGAAGACGATCGGGGAGGCGGAGTTCGACGTGACGAGCACCGTCGGGTGCTTCGACTACTACGCCGGGGCCCCGACGAAGTTCTTCGGCGAGACCATCCAGGGGCCGTCGGACTTCCTGCTCTACACGCGGCGGGAGCCGGTTGGGGTATGCGGCCTCATCGTGCCGTGGAACTACCCGCTGGCCATCGCGGTGTGGAAGCTCGCGCCGGCGCTGGCCGCCGGCTGCTCGGTCATCCTCAAGCCGGCCAGTGACACCCCTGTGACCGCGCTCATGCTGGCGGATCTGGCCGAGGGGGCGGGGATTCCTCCCGGCGTGGTGAACGTCGTGACCGGCCCCGGCTCGGTGATCGGCCGCCGGCTGGCAGCTCACCCCGGGATTGACAAGATCTCGATCACCGGCGAGACCGTCACCGGCCGGGGGGTCATGCGGGAGGCGTCCGAGACGCTGAAGCGGGTGACGCTCGAACTGGGGGGCAAATCGCCAGCCCTGATCTTTGCCGATGCCGCCCTCGACGCCGCGATCGACGCTTCGATGTTCATGATCTACACGAACGCCGGGCAGGTGTGCGACGCTCGCTCCCGGATCTTCGTGCAGGAGCCCGCCTACGACGAGTTCGTGGGGAAGTTCGCGGAGCGGACCTCGAAGCTCCGGGTCGGCGACCCGATGGACCGCTCGAACCACATCGGGGCGATCACGTCAGCCAGGCAGCTCGAGAGGGTGGAGTACTACGTGGAGCTAGGTGAGAAGGAGGGGGCCAAGCTGGCGGTCGGCGGGGAGCGGGTCGAGGCTGGCGGCGGCTACTTCTACAGGCCGACGGCCTTCGTCGACGTCGACAACTCGATGCGGATCGCCCAGGAGGAGATCTTCGGGCCGGTCGCGGTCATCGGCAGGTTCCGCGACTACGACGAAGCGATCCGCCTGGCCAACGATACCGCGTACGGTCTGGCCGCGACCGTGTGGACCGGGGACCTCACGACGGCCCACCGAGCCGCCCACGACATCAGGGCCGGCGGTGTCTGGGTCAACACGAGCGAGTTCCTCTTCAACGAGTCGCCGTTCGGTGGCATGAAGCACTCTGGGTACGGCCGCGAGCTCGGCATGCACGCGCTCGACGCGTACACGGAGATCAAGAACATCGGTATCTCGTTAGGCGCGCACATGCCGACCTTCGAGCTCTGAGCGCCGCGGCACCCGGAAGGGACAGATGCATGCAAACAACCGGGCC
This sequence comes from Actinomycetota bacterium, assembly GCA_050692695.1. GTDB lineage: Bacteria > Actinomycetota > UBA4738 > UBA4738 > HRBIN12 > AC-69. The sequence goes on along the minus strand of JBOGVI010000516.1, from coordinate 20,499 downwards.
CGTGTGGTGGCGATGAGCACGGGGTTCGCCGAACGGATCACCGTCGAGGCGCTCTGGGACGATCCCTACCCGATCTATGCCCGGATGCGCCGCGAGGCGCCGGCATGCTACGTGCCTGCGGTCGGTTTGTGGTTCATCACGCGCTGGGCCGATGTCGAGCATGCGGCGGCGCACCCCGACGCGTTCCCCGCCTCGGTCCGGGACTCCCCGCTGGACCGGACGCTCGGTGGCACGAACGTGCTCACCGTGGACGGGGAGCAGCACAAGCCGTGGCGCGCCCCCCTCGACGAAGCGCTGCGGCCGCGGCTGCTCGACGAGCGGGCGCCCGCGATGATCCGCGCAATCTGCGAGCACTTGCTCGCCCGGTTCGCTGGCAGCGGCGAGGCCGACCTGATGGCCGAGTACTTCGAGCCGATGTCTTGCCTGTCGGTGGCGCGTTGGATCGGGCTGGGCGGGGACCTGGACGCGCCGACGCTGCAACGCTGGTTCAACGGCCTGGCGACGGGTACGTCGAACTTCGAGCGCGATCCCCAGAAGCAGGCGATCGCCGGCGCGACAAGCGCGGAGATCGACCGGACCCTCCGGCCGCTCTTCGAGCGACGGCTCTCCGAGCCCGATGACACGATGGTCTCGCTGCTATTGCGCGCCGCTGAGGGGAACTTCGACGATCGGCTCGCCTGGCTGATGCCGACGCTGAAGCTCGTTCTCATCGGCGGCCTGCAGGAACCGGGGCACGGCTGCGGTTCGACCGTGTACGGTCTCCTCAGCTACCCGGAGCAGGGGAAGGCCCTTGCGGCTGACGTCGCCGGACTGATCCAGCGGGCGGTTGATGAAGGGCTTCGGTGGCTCTCGCCGATCGGGACGCAGACGCGGATCGCGGGGCCGGGTGCCGTGATCGCGGGCGTCGGGATTCCGCAAGGCGAGAATGTCGGGCTCCTCGTGTCGTCGGCGAATCGCGATGAGGAAATCTTCGGCCCCACGGCCGGTGAGTTCGACCTGTTCCGCCGACGACGCCAGCGCGCGGCGTTCGGCTTCGGACCCCACTTCTGTGTGGGGCACCACTTGGCGCGGATCCAGATGAGAGTGGCCATCGGGCTGCTCTTCGAGCGGCTGCCGAACCTGCGCCTGGACCCGGAGCGGCCCCCGCTCGTCCGGGGGTGGGAGTACCGGGCTCCGGTCCACCTCCACGTCTTGTTCGACGCGTAGGCTCGACGTGCGCGCGGACGTGGTGGTCCAGCGCCGTCGGGCGTGAACGGCCGCGGCCCACCCGCCTCGAGGGCTGCTACCAGCGGGACCCATCGAATCGCTCGGAGCTCGACAGAAAACCCCCGTCTACCTGCCGAAAGGCATCGGCCACGCCCCTGCCCCCACTCGGTAGCCCGCGGATATACTCGGTTCGTGAAAGCCTTCACAAACTCGATGGAAAACCGACATCTACCTGCCGAAACGCAACGGACACGCCTTTGACCCTCTCGATGGGGCGCGGATATACTTTGCCGCCCATGGCGGGATCAGGGTGGGGAAGCGCGTGGACCGGCATGGGCACGGGATGGGCGATCACATCGACGCTGGTCGCGGGGATCCTCGTCTGCTGGGGGCTCGGGTATCTGGTCGACTGGCTGGTCGGTACCGACCGCGTCTTCCAGGCGGTAGGGATCATCGCCGGGGCCGGAGCAGGCATCTACCTGGTGTACCTGAGATACGGCAAGGGAGATCGTGGACAGCGTTGAGCCCGAGCGCGAGCTGATCCGTCGGGCCCTGCCCTTCGGTCCTCCGGCCGCCGTCCTCGCCCTGTTGGCCGGCGCCGCGCTCGGTGGATGGGACGCCGGGGCATCCGCCGCCATCGGTGCTGCGATCGTGTTCGTGAACTTCGCCGTCCATGGATGGTCGCTCTCGCGCGCGGCCCGCATCTCGCTCACGGTCCTGTACGCGGTGGGGCTCGGAGGGTTCGTGGTGCGGCTGGCGGCCATCGTCGGGATCATGCTCGCGCTCGACCGACTGGCGTTCTTCTCGCCGCTCGCCTTCGGCCTTGCCGTCGTCCCAGCCACCGTCGGGTTGCTCGTCCTGGAGCTGCGGCAGCTCCACGGCCGGATGCAGGTCGAGCTGTGGGACTTCCGGGCGCAGGAGCCAGCTGGTCGGTGAGCCCGGTGATCCCGGCCGTCCTGGCGAAGTTCGAGCCTCCCACCACCAAGGACTTCGTGTGGCCGTGCTGGGGCGGCTCGGTTGACATCGGGGGCCTATCGTTCTGCATGAACTTCATCTATTTCCTACTGCTCCTGTCGTTCGTAGCGTTCATCGTGCTGTTCACTCTGGCCTTCAGGGCGCCGAGCGTCGTTCCCCGCAGGCTTCAGAGCGTCATGGAGCTGGGGATCCAGTTCGTCCGCGAGAACGTCGCGATCCCCATGATCGGGCGCGAGGGCGACCGGTTCATGCCGCTCCTCACCACGCTCTTCTTCTTCATCTTCCTGGGGAACATCCTCGAGATCGTCCCGGGGATCAACTTCTCCCACAACAGCCGCGTGGCGTTCCCAATGTCGATGGCGGCCGTGTCGTGGGTCACCTTCAACGCGGTGGGGATCCGCAAACACGGGTTTGTCGGTTATGCCAAGCACGTGCTGTTCCCGCCCGGAGCTCCCCTCTGGCTGTACCCGCTCCTCGTGCCGATCGAGTTCGTCACGCAGATCGTGGTCCGGCCGATCACGCTGTCGGTCCGACTCGCCGCCAACTTCCTGGCCGGACACTTCCTGCTCGCCGTGTTCTTCCTGGGCACGATCGCGCTCCTTCAGGGCGGGATCCTCGCCATCGTGGGGCCGTTCGCGTTCGCCATCGCGATCGCCCTGGTCGGCTTCGAGATCTTCGTGTCGATCCTTCAAGCGTTCATCTTCGCCATCCTCACCGCCTCGTACATCGGCGGCGCGATGGCCGAGGAGCACTAGCCAAGGAGGCGTGTGATGTTGGGATTGCTGGCGCAGGTCACCGGGGACCTCAGCGCGATCGAGACCGTGGGCAGGGGCCTGGTCATCGGGCTTGCCGCTATCGGACCCGGCATCGGGCTCGGGGTCCTGATCGGCAAGTCGGTCGAGGCGATGGCCAGACAGCCCGAGTATGCGGGCCAGGTCCGAGCCACCATGTTCATCGGCATCGGCCTGATCGAGGCGCTGGCTCTGTTCGGCATCGCGTTCTCGTTCATCATCTGAGGGGAGCGGAGCCGTGCGCGCGCTGATCGAAACGATCCTGCACCAGGCGGCCGAGACTGCCGAAGAGAACGCGCCGGAGGACCTCTACCCCCACTGGGAGGAGCTCCTCGTCGGAGCCATCGCGTTCTTCATCCTCTTCTTCTTCATGGCGAGGTGGGTCCTCCCGCGCGTCAACCGGCTGCTCGAGGAGCGCCGGGACAAGATCCAGGGCGACCTGGAGCGGGCCGAACAGACCCGACGTGAGGCCGAGGCCGAGCTCTCGCGGTACCGGGAGCAGCTGGCCGGAGCTCGGGAGGAGGCGAACCGGATCATCGAGGAAGCCCGGAAGACGGCCGAGGAGCTCCGCAAGGATCTCCAGGCCAGGGCGGAGCAGGAGGCCCAAGCCACGGTGGCCAGGGCTTCGGAAGAGATCCGAACCGAGCGGGACCGGGTCTTCCAGGAGCTCCGGACCCAGGTCGGGGCGATCGCCGTCGACCTCGCCGGCAAGGTGGTCGGCCAGTCCCTGGACAAGAAGGCCCACCAGAAGCTGATCGAGGACTACATCGATCAGGTAGCCCGGTCCGGGAACGGATCGAGGGGCTGATGGCCGAGAAGGACGCCGTCGTGCAGGGATACGCGGAGGCCTTACTCAGCGTGGCCGACGCGGAGGGCGTCCTGGAGACCGTCGAGGACGAGCTGTTCCGGTTCGCGAAGGTCGTGGAGAAGCAGGGAAAGCTCCGAGACGCGCTCACCGACCCGGGCCTTCCGTTCGAACGGAAGCGCGCCGTCCTCCAGGACCTGCTTGGGGAGCGAGCCAGCCCGCACACGCTGAACCTGCTGGGGTTCCTGATCGAGCAGGGCCGGGCCCGGGAGCTCGGCCGGATCATCCAAGGCGTGGCGGAGGAGGGGGCCAGGCGACGGGAGCTGGCCCTGGCCGAGGTCCGGACCGCCGTGCCGCTCACGGCCACCCAACGCAACCGCCTCCGGGAGGCGCTTTCCAAGGCATCCGGCCGTGACGTGGAGCTGAAAGTCCTGGTGGACCCGTCCGTGGTCGGCGGCGTCGAGGCCCGCGTGGGGGAGCAGGTCTTCGACGGCACGGTGAGGAGCCGCCTGCGGGCGGCGAAAGAGCGACTCGGGAGCATGTGAGCTATGGCGGAGCCGGAACCGATCAACTCGGAGGAGATCGCGGAGGCCCTCCTCAGGCACGTCGAGAGCTTTCGCCCGTCGGTCGAACGTGAGGAGGTCGGCCGCGTGACGGAGGCCGGGGACGGCATCGCCCTCGTCCAGGGGCTCCCCCGCGCCATGGCGAACGAGCTGCTCGAGTTCGCCGGGGGTAAGCTCGCCCTCGCCTTCAACCTGGACGTGGACAGGATCGGCTGCGTGATCCTCGACCAGGAGTTCGCGGACATCGAGGAGGGCGATCCGGTCAAGCAGACCGGCCGGATCCTCTCGGTCCCGGTAGGCGACGGGCTGCTCGGCCGGGTGGTGGATCCCCTGGGCCGGCCCATGGACGACGCAGGTCCCGTGGCCTCCGAGGAGACCCGGCCCCTCGAGGTGCAGGCGCCGTCGGTCGTGTCTCGCCAGCCCGTGAAGGAGCCCCTCCAGACCGGTATCAAGGCCATCGACGCCATGACTCCCATCGGCCGGGGCCAGCGGGAGCTGATCATCGGCGATCGCCAGACCGGCAAGTCGGCCATCGTGATCGACGCCATTATCAACCAGCGCGAGCTGTGGGGAACCGACAAGCAGGTCAAGTGCATCTACGTTGCGATCGGACAGAAGGCGTCGACGGTGTCGGAGGTCGTGGAGGCGCTCCAAGAGAACGGCGCGATGGCCTACACGGTCGTGATCTATGCCCCGGCCGGGTTCCCAGCCCCGTTCAAGTACATCGCACCCTATGCAGGTTCCGCCATCGGCCAGCACTGGATGTACAAGGGCGAGCACGCCCTGGTCGTGTTCGACGACCTGTCCAAGCAGGCAGAAGCATATCGGCAGCTGTCCCAGCTCCTGCGGCGCCCGGCCGGTCGGGAGGCCTACCCGGGCGACGTCTTCTACCTGCACTCCAGGCTTCTGGAGCGGTGCGCCAAGCTCTCCGACGAGCTGGGGGGCGGGTCGCTGACCGGCCTCCCCATTGTGGAGACCAAGGGCGGCGACGTGTCGGGCTACATCCCGACCAACGTCATCTCCATCACCGACGGACAGATCTACCTCGAGACCGACCTGTTCTACGGCGGCGTTCGGCCGGCCATGAACGTGGGGATCTCCGTGTCGCGCGTCGGCGGGAACGCGCAGATCAAGGGGATGAAGCAGATCGCCGGCCGCCTCCGCCTGGACCTCGCCCAGTACCGGGAGCTCGAGGCCTTCGCGGAGTTCGGGTCCGAGTTGGACAAGGCGTCCCAGCAGCAGCTCGCCCGGGGGGCGAGGGTGGTGGAGATCCTGAAGCAGCCTCAATACCAGCCCATGCCGGTCGAGCGTCAGGTGATCTCCATCCACGCGGTGACCGGCGGGTTCCTGGACGACGTCCCCCTCGAGGACTGCAAGCGGTTCGAGGGCGAGCTCCTCGACTTCCTCTCCACCCGTCACCCGGAGATCGGGGAACACGTCAAGACGAAGGGTGACTTCCCCGAGGAGATCGAGACGAAGCTGAAGGAGGCCATCCTGGGCTTCAAGGAGATCTTCGTCCCCTCCGCCGGTGGGCCGGGGAGCGCCGCGGGCATCGGGGCGCCCACCCCGCCCGACCAGGTCAAGCCCGACGTGGGATGGGACCGGATGTCATCGGTCGACGAGGACGAGGACGAGGGCGGCGCGGGACCCGCGCCCGCCGGGGGCTGAGACGTGGGCGCGAAGCTCCGCGTGGTTCGCCGGCGGATCCGGTCCGTCCAATCCACCATGAAGATCACCCGAGCCATGGAGCTGATCGCCGCGTCGCGCATCCTCAAGGCGCAGCAACGCGTCGAGGCGGCCCGGCCCTACGCGGAGCTGCTGACCCGAGCCATGGAGGACGTCGCGAGGCAGACCGGCGCCCTCGTGCATCCGCTCCTCGAGGAGCGCCCGGAGCCGCAGCGCTCCGGCGTGCTCGTCGTGACGTCCGACCGGGGACTGGCCGGCGCCTACAACGCGAACGTCCTGAAGCGGGCCGAGGGGCTGATAGGGCGCCTGCGCGGTCGCAGGGTGGAGCCGGTTCTGTACGTGTCTGGGCGGAAGGGCCTCGGGTACTTCCGGTTCCGGGGATTCGCCATCGAGGACAGCTGGACCGGCCACAGCGAGGTTCCGTCGTACGAGGTCGCCGAGCGGATCGGCGCGGCGCTCATCGAAGCGTTCGTCGACCACCGGATCGACGAGGTGCACGCGGCCTACACCGACTTCCGCTCGGCGTTCACGACCCGGGCCACGGACCGGCGCTTCCTCCCCATCGCCGCCGAGGAGGTGGTCCGCCGGGAGCTCGGGCTCCCGTATCCCGAATACATCTTCGAGCCCGAGCCATCGGCCATCCTGCACGAGCTCCTGCCACAGTACGTCATGACAAAGGTGTACGCGGCGCTGCTCGAGTCGGCCGCCTCGGAGAGCGCGGCGCGGCGCCGAGCCATGAAGGCGGCGACGGAGAACGCGGAGGACCTGATCAAGGTGCTGACTCGGGTGGCCAACCAGGCCCGCCAGGCCGAGATCACCACGGAGATCATGGACATCGTGGGCGGAGCGGAGGCCCTGAACAAAGCGGCGGGAGAGTAGCCATGTCAGCAGCGAAGGCGAGGAAGGACACGAGCGAATCGAACGGTGAGGTCACCGGACGGGTGGTGCGGGTGATCGGCCCGGTCGTGGACATCGAGTTCCCGCTGGAGGATCTCCCCGAGGTGAACACGGCCGTTCGCGTGGAGCGGACGCTCGAGGGCGAGACCGACGTGATCACCTGTGAGGTGGCCCAGCACATCGGCGATTCGGTGGTTCGAACGATCGCGCTCAAGCCGACCGACGGGCTGGTCCGGGGAACCATGGTCGAGAACACCGGCCAGCCCATCACGGTCCCGGTGGGCCCCGGCACCCTCGGTCACGTCTACAACGTGCTGGGGGAGCCGCTCGATACGACGCCCGACCAGATCACCTACGACGAGCGCTGGCCGATCCACCGCGAGCCGCCCCCGTTCGAGGAGCTCGAGCCCCGGACCCAGATGTTCGAGACCGGCATCAAGGTCATCGACCTGCTCGAGCCGTACGTGCAGGGCGGGAAGATCGGGATGTTCGGCGGGGCCGGCGTCGGCAAGACCGTCATCATCCAGGAGATGATCTATCGCGTCGCCGAACAGCACGGCGGCGTGTCGGTCTTCGCCGGCGTGGGAGAGCGCACCCGCGAGGGCAACGACCTGTTCATCGAGATGAAGGAGACCGGTGTCATCAACAAGACGGCGCTCGTGTTCGGACAGATGGACGAGCCGCCGGGCGTCCGCCTCCGCGTGGGCCTGGCCGCCCTGACGATGGCGGAGTACTTCCGCGACGTGCAGCGCCAGGACGTCTTGCTGTTCATCGACAACATCTTCCGGTTTACCCAGGCCGGTTCGGAGGTCTCGACGCTCCTGGGCCGGATGCCCTCGGCGGTCGGGTACCAGCCGACCCTGGCCGACGAGATGGGCGAGCTCCAGGAGCGGATCACCTCCACCAGGGGACGGTCCATCACGTCGCTCCAGGCGATCTACGTGCCGGCCGACGACATCACCGACCCCGCCCCCCACACCACGTTCGCCCACCTCGACGCCACAACCGTCCTCTCGCGGGCCATCGTGGAGAAGGGGATCTACCCGGCGGTGGACCCGCTCGACTCCACGTCGCGGATCCTGGACGCCAGGTACGTTGGCGAGGAGCACTACGGCGTGGCCCGGCGAGTGCAAGAAACCCTCCAGCGGTACCGGAACCTCCAGGACATAATCGCCATCCTGGGCGTCGACGAGCTGTCCGAGGAGGACAAGGTCATCGTGGCTCGGGCCCGCAAGATCGAGCGGTTCCTCTCCCAGCCCTTCTTCGTGGCCGAGCAGTTCACGGGGATCCAGGGCAAGTACGTCCCGGTGGAGGAGACCATCGCCTCGTTCAAGGCGCTGGTAGACGGCGAGTACGACCACCTGCCCGAACAGGCCTTCTACATGGTCGGCGGCATCGAGGAGGCCGAGGCGCAGGCGAAGCAACTCGCCGGGACGGGGGCCTAGGGACCGTGTCGATCGAGGTCCACGTCGTCACGCCGGAGCGCGAGGTCTGGTCGGGTCAGGCCACGATGGTCATCGCCCGGGGCGTCGAGGGCGAGGTCGGCATCCTCTCGGGGCACGCGCCGCTCCTGATCCGCTTGGCGGTCGGCGTGCTTCGCATCCGTCAAGACGGCACGCAAGAGTCGGCGGTGGTGGACGGGGGGTTCCTCCACGTGACGAGCCAGGAAGGCGTGACCCGGGTGGACGTGCTGGCCTCGCGGGCCGAGATGGCGAGCGAGATCGACCTGCGGGCGGCGGCGCATCGGGTGGAGGAGATGCGCCGGCGTCTCGAGCAGCGGGACGACGCGGGGGTCCGGGCCGAGCTGGCCAAGGCCATGGCCAGGGCGCAGCTGGCGCGCTGAGCGGCGCCCGGGAACACCCGGGGCGGGTTCGGCGTCGATTCCGGGGACCATGACCGAGAACCCACCTACAATCCCTGCCGTGGACCGGCTGCTGGTGACGGGGGGAGCTCGACTCTCCGGCTCGCTTCGCGTGGCCGGGGCGAAGAACTCCGCGCTGAAGCTGATGGCGGCGTCCCTGCTCGCGCCGGGCCACACGGTCCTTCGCAACGTGCCCCGCATCCAGGACTGCCTCACCATGGTGGACGTCCTTCAGCGTATGGGGGCGGGGGTGGTGTGGGAGGACGGCGTCCTCCACATCGACGCCGGCGATGTGCGCTCGGTGGAGACCCCGTACGAGCTGGTGAGCCGGATGCGCGCCTCGATCCTGGTGCTGGGGCCGCTGCTGGCCCGGTTCGGACGGGCCCGGGTGGCGATGCCGGGTGGCTGCAACATCGGGTCCCGCAAGATCGACCTCCACGTCCGGGGCCTCGCCAAGCTGGGCGCCCGGTTCTCCTCGGAGCACGGGTTCCTGGAGGCGTCGTCGCAGGGCCTTCGGGGCACCATCATCACCCTGGACTTCCCGAGCGTGGGCGCCACCGAGAACGTGATGATGGCCGCCGTGGCGGCCCGGGGGACGACGGTGATCGAGAACGCCGCCCGCGAGCCAGAGCTGGCCGACCTCGCCGACTTCCTCGCCGGGATGGGGGCCCGGATCGAGGGGGTGGGCACGCCGACCATCGAGATCGAGGGAACGGAAGACCTCCGCCCGGTTCACCACACCGTGATCCCCGACCGCATCGAGGCCGGCACCATCGCCATCGCGGCCTGCGCCACCGGAGGAAGCATCGTGCTGGAGCACGCCAGGGCCGACCACATGGACCTCGTCCTGTCCAAGCTGGCCGACCTCGGGGCCGACGTCTTGATCATGGATCGAGGGATCGCCGTCTCGCTGGATGGTCGGGCCAAGGCTGTCGATTTCGTGACGCTTCCGTATCCGGGGTTCCCCACCGATCTCCAACCGCAGATGATGGCTCTGCTGTCGGTGGCGGAGGGAACGAGCATCGTCACGGAGAACGTCTTCGAGAGCCGGTTCATGTTCGTGGACGAGTTGCACCGCATGGGCGCCGACATCCGCACCGAGGGGCACCACGCGGTGATCCGGGGGGTGGAGCGACTGTCGGCGGCGCCCGTCCGGGCCCTCGACATCCGTGCCGGGGCGGCCATGGTGATCGCCGCGCTCGCGGCCGACGGGGTCACCGCGATCGAGAACATGTACCACGTGGACCGGGGGTACCAGGACTTCGAGGCCAAGCTCACCGGCCTCGGAGCCGAGGTTCGCCGGGAACGGGAGCTCACCCCGGTCGTCTGGTGACCGCCGCCCGCGGTCGGTTCCCGCTCATTCTCCTCCTCGTCGGTCTCGCGCTTGCCGCCCCGACGGCCGGAGCTGCACCCGCGGTTGCGGGCTCCCAGGGGCCCCGGGAAGCCTTCGTCTTCCTCGTTGAGGGCGTGTCGTTCCCCGACCTCTTGCCGCTCGCGGACGGTGTGGCGCTCCTCAGCGGAGGCGGGTCGCTCCACGACCAGCTACGGGAGAGTCTGCCCGGCGACGCTCCGGTCAGGGTTGTGGACCTCGGTTCTCTCGAGGCCTCGCTGCTGCCGGAGCATCCCGAGGAGCCCGTCGTCGATGGCGACGCCCTGCTGGCGGCGTGGGATCGGATTCGGGCGGAGCTGCGAGGGTCGTCGGCGAACGAGGTGCTCGCCGTGATCGCGACCACGGCACCGCCCGCCACCCAGCCGTCCAACCTGACGCCGATCGCGCTCGGCCATGGCGACCCCGCGGCGCTACTCGCGGGAGGACCCGGCCCCGCCCTGATCCCCGGGAGGCGTCTCCGGGCGCTCACGTCAGACTCGACCCGCAGGGTTGGCGTGGTGACATCCGCGGACGTCGTTGTCACCGTGCTGACGTTCTTCGGGGAACCCGTCCCCGCCGACGTACCGGGAAGCACGATCCGAACGACGCGAGACCCGCCGCCGTTCGAGCTGCACGAGCGATACCTGGCCATGCGCCGGATGACGGTCCCGGTGCAGAGCGCGGCGGGAATCTTCGTCGTCGTTGCAGGATCGTTCGGGGTCGGGCTGCTCGTTCTGCGCCGGCGCGTATCCGCCCGCGTCGCGCGCATGGGCGCGTGGATTGCACTGTCCGTGCCGGCGCTCGCGGTCGCGCTTCTCGTCGCAGGCCATCTGCCCACGCTGTCGTACGCGACCGTGGTGCCGTTCGTCATCGTGGCGACGGTGGCCGGGACGGTTGCGATTGCGCCGCTCGCCCGGCGGGACGTGCTGCTCCCTCCCGTCGCCATCGGTGCGGGGGTCCTCGCGTACTTCGTCTTGGAGGCGGTGCTTGGCTGGACGGCGGCCCAGACGCCGTTCCTGGGAGGCTCCGAGCTCGACGGCGGGAGGTTCTACGGTCTCCCCAACGTCTTCATCGGGCTCCTGATCGGCGCGTCGCTCTACATCGCCGCCCGCCTCCGTCCCGTTGCCGGGTTCGCCCTCGTGGTGGCCGTGGCGCTGTTCGCCGGGCTCCCCTTCGCCGGCGCGAACCTCGGCGCCGCGGTCTCGCTGTTCGCCGCGGCCGGGCTGTGGCTCCCCCTCCGAGCCCGGGGGAAGCTGGGGTGGCGTGAGCTCGGAGTGGCAGCGGCGGTCGTCCTCGCCGGCACCGCGGTGGTGCTCCTGGCCCACCGGTTCCTCACGGCCACGCCCACCCACGTCACGCGGTTCGAGGAGGGCGCCGGGCTGGGGGAGGCCTGGAGCACCCTCACCGGCCGGCTGACCGTGGGGTGGCGCCTCATCGAACGGAACCCGTTCGCCATCGTGCCCGTCGTGGGTCTCCCGGCAACCCTGATCGCGGTGCTCCGCCCGCCGGCGCCGGTGGGGGAGGCCCTGGTCCGCCACCCCGAGTGGCGCGACGCCCTGCTCGTCACCCTCCTGGCCGGCCTGGTGGCCTACGTGGCGAACGACACCGGGGCGGCCGCCTCTGGGCTGGCCTTCGGCCTGGGCCTGGGGGGGCTCTTGTACGTGTCCTTGATCGAAGGAACGTGGAAGATGGAGGGAGCATGACCGAGCCCATCCCTCCCCGCCCCGACGGCCTGTACCCCGCGCTCCCGGAGCCGCCCCTCGCCCCCGAGCGGCCCGCGGCCACATGGCGTTGGTGGGAGGCCATCCTGGTCTACGTCGTGATCGCGATCTTCTTCGGCACCCTCGTGGCGCTCCCGTTGCTCTGGCTGATCCGATCGAGGGGCCTGGTCGAGCTCACGACGTCGGCCGTCATCGCCGTGGCCAACGTGGGGTTGCTCGTCCTTTGGCTCCACCGGTTCCATCCCATGTGGAGACGGATCATCGGGTTCCCACGGCGGGTGTGGCCGGAGGTACGAGCGGGGATCGGTTTCGGGCTCCTGCTGTATCCGGGGATCGTGTTCGGGGTCGGTATCATCGTGACCGCGCTGCTGGAGGCGCTCACGGTGGAGGACGTCAGCGCACCTAGGCAGATCCCGGCCCACCTGTCGGCCGTCGGCGTCGCCGTCTCGATCGTGTACGCCGTGGTCATCGCGCCGGTCCACGAGGAGCTGTTCTTCCGGGGCATCCTGTTCCGGTCGCTCCGGGACCGGTACGGGTTCGGGATCGGGGCGGTGGGCTCGGGGGCGGCCTTCGGGCTGATCCATTACGTTCCGGGCCCGTGGTACTCCAGCGTGTTGCTGATCAGTGTGATGGTGATAACCGGGTTCGCCCTGGCCTATCTGTACGAACGACGGGGCAACATCGTGGCGAGCGTCGTGGCCCACGCCTCGTTCAACGTGATCGGACTGTCCTTCATCTTCGCGCTCCGATGAGCGCGGACGTGCTGGGATCGGATGGGAGGGAGAGGAGATGGCACTGTTCCCCAGCAAGGATTGGGTGGCCCTCTACGTCGAACGCATCAACTCGTCAAAAGCGTACCGGGAGGCGGCTGCGGACTGGGAGGGCGATGTGTCGTTCGTGTTCGAGGCCGAACCGGACCGGAACGTCCCCGCCGACATCTGGGGCTGGCTCGACCTGTGGCACGGTGAGTGCCGGGTAGGCCGCATCGTGACGCCCGAGGAGGGGCAGAAGGCGCGGTTCATCATCCGGGCCCCCTACTCGCGATGGAAGGAGGTCCTGGCCGGTGAGCTCGACCCGGTGAAAGGGATGATGCAGGGCAAGCTGAAGCTCCAGGGGGACCTGCCCACGATCATCCGGTACGTTCGCGCCGCGAACGAGCTCGTCCATCTTACGATGACCGTTCCCACCGAGTTCATGGACGAGCTGCCGGCGGGCCGCGGCTCGCCGTAGCGGCAGGCGCGGCGGGGCAGCGGCGTGCGGACCGTCGTGTACGAGAAGATCGGCAAGGTCGCGGTGGCCGACGCCCCCGAGCCGGCGATCGAGGAGCCCCGCGACGCCGTCGTGCGAGTGACCCTCTCGGCGATCTGCGCTTCCGACCTTCACTTCGTGCACGGCAAGGCTCCGCTGGAGCGGGGGGAGCCCATCGGGCACGAGGCCGTGGGCGTGGTGGAGGCCGTTGGCCCGGAGGTCTCGCGCTTCGCGGCGGGCGAGCGGGTGGTCGTGGCCTTCAACATCGCGTGCGGGGAGTGCTGGTTCTGCCGGCACCGCCAGACGCAGCTCTGCGAGGACTGGCGGATGTTGGGGGGCGGGATCTTCGGCGGCCGGCTGGGGGGCGCCCAGGCCGAGAGGGTCCGGGTCCCGGTGGCCGACGTGAACCTGCTCGCCGTGCCGGATGACGTCGAGGACGAGCGGGCCATCCTGGTGGGCGACGTCCTCACCACCGGTTGCTACGGGGCGGCAATGGCAGGGATCGCCCCGGGCGACACGGTGGCCGTGGTCGGCGTGGGGCCAGTGGGCTTCTTCTGCGTGCAGGCCGCACAGGCTCGCGGCGCGGGCGAGGTGATCGCGATCGACATGCTGCCCGACCGTCTGGCCCTGGTCCGGAAGGTGGGGGCACATCCGGTGGACGTGACCGAACGGCACCCCCAGACCGCCGTGGCCGAGCGGACCGGTGGAAGGGGGGCCGATGTGGTGATTGAGGCCGTCGGAAATCCCAAGGCGTTCGAGACCGCAGTCGATGTGGTCCGCCGGGGCGGGACGGTGGCCGTGGTGGGCATGTACACGACCGAGTCCGTGGAGATCCGCTTGGGGGTGTGGTGGACCCGGGCCATCCAGGTCCGGTTCGTGGGCATCTGCCCGGTGCACGCGTGGTGGGAGGAGGCCATGGCAGACGTGCGGGCCGGCCGGATCGATCCGCTGCCCATCATCTCCCACCGGCTGTCCCTGGAGGAGGCGCCCAGGGGGTATGAGCTGTTCGACTCCCGTCGGGCCACCAAGGTGCTGCTCCAGCCGTGAGGGTCGAGTACTCGAACCCGGAGCCGAATGGCCTGGCCGCCGTGCTCGGTGGGCTCATCGAGGCCAACCTGGAGCGGCAGCCGGACCGCCGCTCACTTCTCGCTCCGGCGGTGATCGAGCTCACTGCGCCCGACGCGCGTGTATCGGTCACCCTCGAACTTTCCCCGGATCGCGTCGTCGTATCGAACGGCTCGGCGCGGGGCCGTCGTCCCCACGTTCGGGTCCGGGCCCGATCGGACGCACTTCTGTCGCTCTCCACCGTCCCACTGCGGTTCGGCCTGCCGGATCCGTTCACCAGGGAGGGTCGCCGGGTCCTGGGTGACGTGCTGCGGGGTCGGACCCGGATCTCCGGGCTGTTCCTGCACCCGCGGCGGCTGGCCCGCCTCTCCAAGCTGCTGTCCGTGGCGTGACGGACCCACCCGGGCCATGGTCGAGTGGACCCGTCCTTTACCGGCGGCGGGGGTTCCGGTCGGGCCTTACATGTCCGCGGCTTTGAGGCCGGCCAGGCAACCCCGGCGCCCCGCGTCCCGGTGGTCCTCCCAGCCATCCGTGGCCCGGATAGCCTCTCGGACGAACACCCGGGTGATGGCCTGGGGCCTGGCGCTTCGGGCGTCGAGGTACTCCGCCATTCGCTCGAGGCCGTACTCCTCGGCGGCCGTCAACCAGATCTGGTACGAGGCGGTGCGGGCTTCCCGGCGGGACGGGTCGGGCGGGTTCTCCTCGGCCAGCGGACCGGGCCCGCATGCCGGGCCGGCGACCGACAGCGCCAGGATCGCCGTGAGAAGCCTCGCTCGCGTCACCGACGGTCCCTCTTCGCTTCCCCGTCCATACGACGCTAGCCGGAACGAGCCGGTTCCGCATGGGCGGTCCCGGCGGACCGGCCGGTACGCTTGCCTGGTGGACCTGGGTGAGGGCGTCCTCGCGGGCGACGGGCGGGCCGTGGCCCGGGCCATCTCCATGGTCGAGGACGGGGCCGAAGGGCTGGAGGAGCTGTCCTCGGCCCTGTTCCCCCACACGGGCCGGGCCTACACCATCGGCCTCACCGGGGCGCCGGGCGTCGGGAAGTCCACCTTGGCCGGGGAGCTTGTTCGCGTCGCCCGGGAGCAAGACCGGACCGCGGCCGTCCTGGCCATCGATCCCACCTCGCCGTTCACGGGGGGCGCGCTCCTCGGGGACCGGCTCCGGATGCAGGAGCACGCCACCGACCCCGGCGTGTTCATCCGGTCCATGGCCACCCGGGGGCACCTGGGGGGCATGGCCCTGGCGGCCCCGGAAGCCGTTCGGATCCTCGACGCTTGTGGAAAAGACGTCGTGATCGTGGAGACGGTGGGCGTGGGCCAGGCCGAGGTGGCCGTGGCGGCGGCCACCGACACGACGCTCGTGGTGGTCACGCCAGGGTGGGGCGATGCCGTGCAGGTGGCCAAGGCCGGCATCCTGGAGATCGCGGACGTGTTCGTGGTGAACAAAGCCGACCGGGAGGGGGCAAGCGCCGCCGCCCGCGACCTGGAGCAGATGATCCGGATGGGATCGCCGCTCGACTGGACCCCACCGGTGATCCGGGCGTCCGCGCAATCGTCCGAAGGAACCGGCGAGCTGTGGGAAGCGATCGCCGCCCACCGCGCGCACCTCGAGGAGAGCGGGGCCCTCGAGGCGAACCGCCGGGAGCGACTGCTCCGCGAGGTGGAGAGCCTGGCGAGCGAGCGCGTGCGCGGCCGGATCCACGAGCTGCTCCGAATGGACCCGGCTCTCGCCAAGCAACTGGCGCGGCGGAAGATCGATCCGTACCGGGCCGCGGCTATCCTGACGGAACGGGTGTCGGGGTCCCACGGAGGGGGATAGGGAGCGAGAACGCGGGC
Organism: Actinomycetota bacterium; assembly: GCA_050692695.1. Classification (GTDB taxonomy): domain Bacteria; phylum Actinomycetota; class UBA4738; order UBA4738; family HRBIN12; genus AC-69. The sequence goes on along the minus strand of JBOGVI010000516.1, from coordinate 4,474 downwards.
ATGGCGGACGAGCGCGAACGCTGGGAGGAGGAGGAGTACCGAGCGTCCCGCGAGCGCGACGCCGACTTCGAGACTCTATCCGGCGAGCCCCTGAAGCCGGTTTTCACGCCCGAGGACCTGGCGGGCTTCGACCACGACCGGGACCTCGGGGTCCCCGGGCGCTACCCCTTCGTCCGTGGTGTGTATCCAACGATGTACCGGGGCCGGCTGTGGACGATGCGTCAGTTCGCAGGGTACGGGACGCCGGCCGAGACCAACGCCCGGTACAAGTTCCTCTTGGCCCAGGGCCAGACCGGCCTGTCAGTGGCGTTCGACATGCCCACGCTGATGGGCCGGGACTCCGATGACCTCCGGTCGGAGGGAGAGGTCGGACGATGCGGTGTGGCCACCGACTCGGTGGCCGACTTCGAGCAGCTCTTCGATGGCATCCCGCTCGGCGACATCACGACGTCGATGACGATCAGCGGGCCCGCCGTGGTGGTCTTCTCGTTCTTCCTCGCCGCGGCGGAGGAGCAGGGCGTGCCGTGGGACCGGCTCGACGGGACGCTCCAGACCGACATCCTGAAGGAGTACATCGCGCAGAAGGAGTGGATCTTCCCGCCCCGGCCCCACCTCAGGCTGATCGGCGACCTCATCGAGTTCTCCGCGAAGCACGTGCCGAAGTGGCATCCCATCAGCGTCTCGGGCTACCACATCCGGGAGGCCGGGGCGAACGCGTGGCAGGAGCTCGCCTACACGCTGGCCGACGGCTTCGCCTACGTGGAGCTGGGCCGCTTGCGGGGGATGGACGTGGACGCGTTCGCCCAGGGACTCTCCTTCTTCTTCAACGCCCACATCGACTTCTTCGAGGAGATCGCCAAGTACCGCGCCGCCCGCCGGATCTGGGCCAGGTGGCTGAAGGAGCGGTACGGGGCGAACAACGAGGCGTCGATGCGCCTGCGGTTCCACACGCAGACTGCCGGCGTGTCCCTCACCGCGCAGCAGCCCATGAACAACGTGGTGCGGACTGCTCTGGAGGCACTGGCGGCGGTGCTCGGTGGGACCCAGTCCCTGCACACGAACGCGCTCGACGAGGTGCTGGCGCTTCCGACCGAGGACGCTGCCAAGCTCGCGCTCCGGACCCAGCAGATCATCGCGTACGAGACCGGCGTGGCGGACGTGATCGACCCCCTCGGAGGCTCCTACTTCCTGGAGTCGCTGACGAAGCGGATGGAGGAACTGGCCGAGGAGGAGGTCGTCCGGATCGAGTCGATGGGCGCTGGCTCGATGCTCGAGGGCGTGCTCGCCGGGATCGAGCGGGGGTACTTCCAGCAGGAGATCGCCGAGTCGGCCTACCGGGAACAGGAGCGATACGAGAAGGGCCTGCTGGCCAAGGTGGGGGTGACCCATTTCGTGGAGCACGAGGGGGAGCCGATCGAGATCCTCCAGATCCCCCAGAGCGTGGAGGCGGACCAGGTCCGGCGGGTCAAGGAGGTCCGGGAGCGCCGCCACGAGGCGGTGGCGCGAGCGGCGCTGGAGGGCCTCACCGCGGCGGCTGGGACCGAGCAGAACCTCATGCCTCTCCTGATCGACTGCGCCCGGGCCCTGTGCACCGAGGGCGAGATCGTGGGGGCCCTTCGGGAGGTCTTTGGCGAGTTCACCGAGACCCCCCGGTTCTGAACGCACTCCTCGAACTCCCGCGCCCGTCGCGCTCCTCACGCCCGCACCGTCGAGCGCCGGACCGGCGTCCTGCATTGAGTGGCACTTGCCAGGTGCTGCGCTCATGTGGTTGGATGTGAGGACGTGTGCGCACGGCCGGAGGAAAAGGACCCCCATGCTCGCTGAGGTCGGCCAGGCATTCGGCATCGGCCTCATCGTGTCGGCGTTCCTGTTCGGGTTCCGTCACGGCATCGACTGGGACCACATCGCGGCCATCGCCGACATCACGAGCTCCCAGGAAGCGAGGCGCGACTCGCTGCTGTTTGGCACGCTCTACGCGCTGGGGCACGCCCTGGTGGTGTTCCTGATCGGGACGGCGGCCATCCTGATCGGGGAGCAACTCCCCCCTGGCGTCGACGACGTCATGGAGCGGATCGTGGGGATCACGCTGGTGGTGCTCGGTGTGTACGTGTTCGTGGCCCTCGTCCGGCACGGTCGGGAGTTTCGGATGCGGAGCCGTTGGATGCTGATCTTCAGCGGCGCCCGGACCCTGTACCGGAAGGCTCGCGGAAACGCGCGGGCCCACGAGCACGAGCGGGAGCCCGTGCACGTGCATCCGGGGGCGAGCGAGTCGGTGGCCGTCGCCGTGGCCGACGACATCTCCGTCTCGGAGTGGCACCACGGGCACCACGGACGCCCGGGACACCACCATCACAAGCACCCCGAGCCGTCCGACGACCCCCTCATGAACTACGGTCGCCGGACGGCATTCCTGGTCGGCATGATCCACGGGGTCGGCGCGGAGACGCCGACCCAGCTCCTCATCTTCCTCACGGCGGCCGGCGCCGGCGGCGCCTTCGTGGGCGAGGTGCTCCTCGCCACGTTCCTGGTGGGCCTGCTCGTGTCGAACTCGCTGATCACGCTGGGGTCGGCCTACGGATTCATGAGGGCATCGAGCAACTGGGCGATCTACGTCACGATCGCGGTGCTCACGGCGTCGTTCAGCCTCGTGATCGGCACGATGTTCATCTTCGGCCAGGGAACGCTTCTGCCGGCGCTGCTCGGGGGCTGAGACGGCGCGAACCGGGAGGCCACGATGACAGTCCCTCTCGGCATGAGACGCCATCCGCTCCGCGCGGCGCTGCTCACGTTCACCGCCCTCCCCTGGCCCGCGGGCATCCTCCATGCTCAGCCGGGGGAAGCCCTCGCGCCCGCCTCATCGTCCGGGGCCGTCGTGTGGGTCTCGTTGGAGGACGCGAGCAAGGTCGCCAAGGTGGACGTGGCCGGCCGCCGCGTGCTCCGCCGATTCGACACGCCCGGCGCCCCCCACAACATCACGGTGGCACCCGACGGGACGGTGGTCACGGCGCTGTGGGGATCGGACCGCATCGCCATCATCCGGGACGAGGACGTGACGTTCGTGGATCTCGGCGGGGCTCCCCACGACGTGAAGATCGCCCGCAACATGGTCGTGGTGGCAAACCAGGGTTCGGCGCGGGTGCAGCTCGTGAAGCTCGACGGCACGTTCAAGCGGCGCATCAAGCTGGCGGCCGACCCCCACGACCTGGCGGTCGATCCGGAGCAGCGCCGGGCGTGGGTGACGCTCGAGGGTCGCGATGACCTGGCCGTGGTGAACCTCATCCGCCGAAGGCCGGTCCGATACGTGCCCACGGGCCGGAGCCCGCACGACGTCCTGTTCGCGCCGGACGGGACGCTCTGGGTCACCGACTGGGGCGGGGACCTCCACGTGTTCTCGGTGCCTCGGGGCAAGCTGCTGGAGACGGTCCCCCTGGGGATCGAGGCCCATCACCTCGCCTTCACCCCAGACGGCCGGCTGGCGTGGATCACCGACCACGGCGCGGACCGGGTGTTCGTGGTCAGGGTCCGGACCCGGAACGTCCTGACGTCGAAGCCCTTCCCTGGAGAGCCGCACCACGTCGCGGTGACGGCCGACGGGAAGTGGGTCGTGGTGGCTGACCACGCGAACGGCCGGCTCATCATCTACAACGCCGAGAGGCGGCGGCCGGTCGGGCGCATCCGAGTGGGCGCCGGGCCGCACGGCGTGTGGGCCGCGCCCGCTACGTCCTGACCGTCGCGGGAAGCTTCGAGTCCTCCCGGCGGCAATCGCCGCACATGCCCGAGATGGCGAAATGCGTCAGGTCGGGCAGGAAGTCGTGCCGGCGCATGACGAGCTGCTGGAGCTCCTCGGCCTCGGCCACTGAGAGGTCGTCCTCCGCGCCGCACCGCGAACACGTGAGGTGGACGTGGCCGGCTTCCTCAGCCCGGTGGTACTCGGCCCCACCTTCCAGGTGCGCGTGGGACAGGACCCCGATCTCCTCCAGGAGCGACAGGGTTCGATAGATCGTGGAGGCGTTGACGCCCGGCATCCCTTCCTGCACCTTGCGGGCCAGCGCGGTGGGGGAGATGTGTCCCCGGGTCCGCATGATCTCGGCCACGATGGCCCGGCGCTGGGGGGTCATCCGAAGGCCCCGCCCACGCAGGATCCCGATGGCGTCCTGGCCGGGTCGCTCGATCACGGCTCGATTGTAGCAGTCTCTTGCATCTGCAAGTCCCCGTCTCAGCCGGGCCCCCCGAATTCGTGGTGTCGGCCTGTCGGCGCACGCAGGAGGATGGGGCGCCGCGTCTTCCGTGGAAAGATAGGGCCCGACGCGAAGGGATCAGCAACATGGGTGAGTTCGTCCGGCTGGACGTCGACGGGGCGGTCGCCACGATCAGGCTCGACCGCCCCCCGGCCAACGCCATCAGCCGGCAGGTCTCGGACGAGCTCCGTGACGTCGTCCTGGAGGCCGGCGAGCGCGACGACGTCCGGGCGGTG
>JBOGVI010000515.1:0-3335 GCA_050692695.1 Actinomycetota bacterium | reverse complement strand
CCGGGGACCCTGGCGTCTCCCCGGACCGGACTCGCACCGGCTGGCTGTCATGAGCTTGTCGCTCGGTTTCGCTCCTCTGCTACCACCTCCTCCGGTGGCAGTGCGTCCGAGCTGCTGGACACACGGTCCCCTTGATCGATCGGGCGAAGCGAGGGGAGCGCTCGTAGGATCGCCACGCCCAGCGCCTCGTCTTGTCGATCGCCTCGTTGGCGAGCTTGATCACATGAAACGGGTCGACACCCTGCCGGGCTTGGGGTGCCTTGGCCGAGGTGGCCTTGGCGTAGGCCGCCCCCATGTCGAGCGTGACCGCCTCGAGCCGCGCCCTCGCCTCCTCGCCGCGCTGGTCGAAGAAGGCCCCCAGCGTGGCGGCGTCGCGCCCCTCCTTCGCCCAGACCACCCGCCCGCCCCGGTCGTGGTCGGCCACCACGGTCAGGTACCGCTGCCTGCGATAACAGACCTCGTCCACCCCGAGGCGATACAGGCCCTCCAGGCGAGGCTGATCGATCGAGTCGGCGACCACCCGGGAGACGATGCTCGCCACCGCCGCCCAAGGAGATGCGAAGCCGGCGGGCGACGGTGGTCTTGTCGGCCCGCTGGGCGAGCCAGGCGACCAGGTCTTCGAGATCCTTGGTGTGACGGGCTCCCGGGCGAGCCCAGGGCACCGCCTCGGTGCGTACCCCTCTCGCAGCGCCGGCAGCGCAGCCGGCGGATCTCCGCCTCGAGGTAGAGCTTGCAGCCGCCGAGGTCGAGATGACGCCACCGTCGGCGGGAGCGGTCGTAGACCGAGCGAGTGCGAAATCCGCACGGGCAGGTGAGCCGCCCGCCGCGTCGACGCAGCCCGACGACCACTCCCTGCGAAGCGAAGCTCACCGCGGCGACGCTCGCCCCCGGGAGCGCGAGGATGGTGTTCAACGCAGTGGTGACGCGCACGTGTCCCCCCTTCGATCCGGTTGGTTGACAGCTCCGAATCTACGGGCAAGATGCGTGCGCGTCGCTGCGTTCCGGTACCTGCCGAGGCCCGTAGCTCAAGGCCCGCCCCTTGACGGCCGAGCGCCCGCGCCCCCACACCCCCGGACCCCCGCCCCAGCCGTCATGGCCGGGGCCGTCGCCTACAAGCTTCGTGGGGGCGCGCCCACCGTCAAGGGCCTCTCGGCGGCTTCGCCGGCGGGCTCATCTGTGCCAGGCGGATCGTGGACAAGACATGAGGCCGCTCGTGCGCCGATTTCAGCAGGTCAGAGCCTCGATGGGCCCTCAGTGGGTCCACAGAAACCTGAGGAGTCCCCATCTTTGAACCTTCCTCCAGTCGAGGAGACGGCGTTGAAGAAGGATGATCTGCAGCGTCTGCTCAAGGACGGGAAGTCCTCGTCCCTCGTGGACGCGATGGGCCGCATCCACCGCCACCGCTGTCACATCCTCGACTTCGTAACCCCGACGCCCGGACGGGTCCTCTTCGGCCCGGCTGTGACCATCTCCTACTTCCCATCCTGCTCTCGGGCGCTCGACCCGCAGCGCTACACCTTCGCCCGCCTCTTCTACGAAGCCGTGGGCACCGAGCCGGCCGGCAAGGTGCTCGTCCTCGCCAGCAACGGGCACCCCGACGCCTCCCTCGGGGGAGGCACCAAGATGTCCCGACTGCAGAACCACGGCCTTGCCGGGGTCCTCGCGGACGGCAGGCTGCGGGACTTCGACGGAGCTCCGCCGGTATCGATTCGCCGCGTACTGCAAGGGGGAGACCACGAGATGGGGTGGGGACACCGTCACCCCCTTCCAGGCGAATATACCCGTCGTGCTGGAGGGGGTGGGGGTGATGCCCGGCGATTACATCTACGCCGATTCGGCTGGTGCCGTGGTCATCACGGCCGGGGCTGTGCGGGAAGTGCTCGAGGAGGCGGCACGGATCGGTAGCCAGGACGCGGTCTATCTGGATCAAATCAAGGCCGAGCATCCGGACCGCATCGGCGAGGGGACCGGCGGACCCTAAAGCTGATACACGCTCTGCAGAGATCCGCCGGTTCAAGTGGGCGGGGTCTCAACGTGGGATCGGCAACCGATCCTCGCGAGGAGGGATTCGCAATGTCGCACTCGGTGGCCAGCTTCAAGCGCAGTACATGGCCCGCGTCCGGGGTCGTGATCCGCAGCGGTGCCTCGTCGTCCCGGTCGTCGGCAAGTCGAAGGCGTCCGCTCTCGTCGCCGACCACTACGGTGAGCTGGTCGTGGAGCCGTTCGAGTTCGCCCTCACCGAATCGGGATTCGCCCGCCTCTGGCGGCATCGAGCGCCCGGGCCGAGGGCGGACGTCAGGCCGAGGTCCTGCGGGTCGGGGTCGAGTCCGCCACGCCCTCGTCGCGCGCCTTGGCGCAGGACGCTACGAGGTCGTCGAGCTCAACCCGCGGGCCGTCAAGGAGTCGGCTCGCAGCAACTGCTGGCCCGGCTCAAGAGCGACGCACGGGACCTCGGGGCGATGGCGGAGCTCATGGTCCGGGGATCGGGGCGTCCTCCCGCCACCCGCACCGGGCCGCTCGCCGCCCAGGTGGCCTGGGTCGCCCACCGCCGGCGCAAGGTCGCCGCACGGATAGCACTGGCCAACCAGGTCGTGGGGCAGCTCGACCTGGTGTTCCCCGGCCTCGGGGGCTGCTTCGAGGACCTGCTCGGGGTGGAGGGCCTCCGCCGGTGCCGGCGGGGCGTGCGCCTCACCCGGGCGAAGGCGGCCGAGAACGTCGAGGGCCGCCCGGGTAGCGATGCGGCTGCCCGCCGAGAAGCGGGCAGCGCTCGCACGGGTGCTGGCCGCCGACCTCTCGCTGCTGGCGGCGGTCGAGGCCGAAGATCGCCGCGCCGAGGCGTCGCTGGCGGAGGTTCTTCCCCAAGACGCCGGCAGCGGTGCTGCTGAGCCTTCCCGGCGTGGCGGTCGTCAGGGCGTCGAACTACGGGGCGGCCGTCGGCGACCCGGGGCGGTTCCCGAATGCCTCGGCGGCCTACCGGGCGTCGGGGTTGGTCCCCGCGCGACGAGTCGGCTTCAACGCGTTTGAGGCAGGGAAGATGCCGGAGCGGCAGTGTGGGCCGCGGATAGAGAGGCTCACCGCCGAACTGGTGGGTCTGGAGTCCCGGAAGAACGAACTATCGGAAGAGGTACAGGCGGACCGTCCACAGCTTCCCGCGCAAGAAGAGATCTTCGAGTTGTGTGACCGGGCCATGATCGCCTTGGAAGGAGGGGCTCTGCCTCAGCGGAAGGCCGTGATGCAGCAGGTGGTGGAGAAAGTCCAGGTAACAGATCGGGACAACATCCTCCCGATCTTCAAGGTGCCGCTGGTCTCTTCTTCTTTGGGAATTTTTCGACCAC
>JBOGVI010000514.1:0-3114 GCA_050692695.1 Actinomycetota bacterium | reverse complement strand
GGACGCGTGGGGCCGCTACTGGGGGTGGGACCCGAAGGAGACGTGGTCGTTCATCACCTGGGTGATCTTCGCCGGCTACCTGCACGCGCGCGCCACGTCGGGTTGGCGCGGCACGCGCGCCGCCGTGATCGCGCTGGTGGGCTTCGTGTCGCTGCTCGTCACCTACTACGCGGTGAACCTGTGGATCGTCGGCCTGCACTCCTACGCCGGGGTCTGATGACGGTACGGAGGCTTTCGCGGGCGCTCCTGGGCGCGATCGCCCTGGTGATCCTGGCGGCGGCCTGTGCGCCCAACGCCACCCAGGACACGTTGAAGCCCGCCGGCCCGTACGCGGAGAAGATCGACGGGCTGTTCCGGCCGGTGTTCTGGATCGCGGTGGCGGTGTTCGTGGTCGTCGAGGGGTTGCTGCTGTATCTGGCCGTGCGCTACCGGCATCGCAAGGGACGTCGTGAGATCCCGCCCCAGATCCACGGCAACCAGCGCCTGGAGATCGCCTGGACGATCGTGCCGGCCATCATCCTGGTGGGGGTGGCCATCCCCACGATCTCAGGCATCTACGCCCTGGCGGCGAAGCCCGCAGGCGACGTGCTGGAGGTCAACGTCATCGGCCACCAGTGGTGGTGGGAGTTCGACTATCCGGGCCTCGGCGTGAACACGGCGAACGTGCTGCACATCCCGGTGGGCGAGCCGGTGTACGCGTCGCTGTGCGCCGCCGGGCTCGGTTATCAGGATCAGGTGGCGCCGAACGACTGCCAGGAACAGGGTGCCTACGGCAATGTGGGCGACGACGTGATCCACTCGTTCTGGGTCCCGCAACTGGCCGGAAAGCAGGACGTCGTCCCCGGCCGCACGAACCACCTGGTCCTGGAGGCGGACCGGCCGGGAACCTATACGGGGCAGTGCGCCGAGTTCTGCGGCCTGTCGCATGCCTACATGCGGCTCGAGGTGGTGGCCCAGACCCCGGCCGACTTCGACGCCTGGGTTCGAGAGCAACAGGCCGATGCGGCGACCCCGCCGCAGGGATCGTTGGCGGCGACGGGCCTGAACGAGTTCCTCAACGGGCAGTGCATCGCATGTCACGCGATCCAAGGCCCCAAGCTTAACGATCAACCACTGACCCAACCGGGAGGGCCCAACCTGACGCACCTGATGAGCCGGGACTGCTTCGCCGGCTGCATCTTCGCCACGGACCGGGCCAACCTGGAGCGGTGGCTGCGGGACCCCCCGGCGGTGAAGCCGGGATCGTGGATGCGGGATTACGGGCTTTCCGACGAGCAGGTCAAGGCACTCGTCGCCTACCTGATGACCCTGAAGTGATGGAGGACGTGCCGCGATGACGACCGTGAGCGTTCAAGCCCAGGGCGCGAGGGGCGGAGTGCTCCGGCGGCCCACCGCCACTACGGGGGTCTGGAGCTGGATCACCACCGTCGACCACAAGCGGATCGGGATTCTGTACGGCATCACCGCGTTCGCGTTCTTCCTCATCGGGGGGATCGAAGCTCTGTTCATCCGGCTCCAGCTGGCCCAGCCGAACGGCACGGTCCTGTCCGCCTCCACGTACAACGAGTTCTTCACCATGCACGGCGTCACGATGATCTTCCTCGTCGTCATGCCGCTGTCGGCCGCCTTCTTCAACTACTTCATCCCCCTCCAGATCGGCGCCCGCGACGTGGCGTTCCCCCGGCTGAACGCCTTCACGTACTGGGCGTTCCTGGCGGGAGGGCTGTTCATCTACTCCGGGTTCTTCCTGGGCGGCGCACCGAACGGCGGATGGTTCGGCTACGCGCCGCTGTCCACGGTCGAGCCGGGCAACAACATGCTGTTCTACGCGCTCGGTCTGCTCATGACCGGCATCGCGTCGACCGCATCGGCCATGAACCTGGCTGTGACGATCATCAACATGCGGGCCCCGGGTATGACCATGTTCCGGATGCCCGTGTTCATGTGGATGGCCCTAGTGGTGCAGCTGCTGCTGGCGTTCGCCCTGCCGATCATCACCGTCGGCCTGTTCCAGATGCTGTTCGACCGGCGATTCGGGACCCACTTCTTCGATCCCGCCGCCGGGGGCGATCCGGTGCTGTGGCAGCACATGTTCTGGCTGTTCGGACACCCCGAGGTCTACATCCTGGTGTTGCCGGCCATGGGGATCGTCTCCGAGGTGCTGCCGGTCTTCTCCCGCAAGCCGCTGTTCGGCTACCAGTTCGTGGTGTTCTCGGGCATCGCCATCGGGTTCATCGGGTTCGGCGTATGGGCCCACCACATGTTCGCCGTCGGGCTGGGCCCCGCCGCCAACACGGCGTTCGGCATCTCCACGATGATCATCGCCGTCCCCACGGGGGTGAAGATCTTCAACTGGCTGGGCACGCTGTGGAAGGGCGACATCCGGTTCACCACGCCGATGTTGTTCTCGATCGCGTTCATCGCGCAGTTCGTCGTGGGCGGGCTCTCGGGGGTAACCCACGCCGTCGTGCCGGCCGACTATCAGCAGACCGACACGTACTACATCGTGGCGCACTTTCACTACGTGCTGTTCGGAGGGGCCATCTTCGGGCTGTTCTCCGGCATCTACTACTGGTGGCCCAAGGTCTTCGGTCGCATGCTGAACGAGCGCATCGGCAAGCTCCAATTCTGGCTGATGGTGATCGGGTTCAACCTGGCGTTCGGGCCGATGCACATCCTGGGGCTCCAGGGGATGCCCAGGCGGATCCAGACCTACCCCGCGACGCTCGGGCTCGGCGTGTGGAACCTGGTGGCCACGATCGGGGCGTTCGTCATCGCCGGGAGCGTGCTGATCTTCCTGCTGAGCGCCATCGCCAGCTTCCGCCGGCCGAAGGATGCGACGGCCGACCCGTGGGATGCTCGCACGCTCGAGTGGTCGGTGTCGTCGCCACCGCCGGTGTACAACTTCGAGGAGATCCCGGTGGTGCATTCGCTCGACGAGCTGTGGCACCGCAAGTACGCGGAGCGCCAGGGCGGCGTGGTCGTCCCCGTGCCGGCCGGCGGGGCCGGGACCGATCCCTCGCACGGCTCGGGGAGCGCCGGCCGGGAAGGCCACGGGGCCGGCGGGCACGCGATCCACCTGCCTGGCCAGTCGTACTTCCCGTTCGTCGCCGC
>JBOGVI010000513.1:0-5335 GCA_050692695.1 Actinomycetota bacterium | reverse complement strand
TCGATCTCCGCTCGAAGTTCGAGGTAACTGTGGCAGCACCGGCCCACGTGCCGGAATCGGCCAAGCAGGAGACGGTCGAGCGGGGGACACCGGACGACCATCGGCCGGGAGCTCGAGGCGGATGCCGCTGAACACCGCCCTCGAAGGGAAGTCCTACTCGGAGACGACCTTTACCGTTGACGCGCAGCGGGTCGCCCGGTTCCGAGAGGCGTTGGGGGATGGGCGGGACGACGTACCCCCCACGTTTGTCACGGCTGCGGAGTTCACGGCGTTCCCGGCGATCGTGAGCGACCCGGAGCTCGGGCTGGACTTCACCCGGGTCGTGCATGCTGAGCAGGAGTATGAGTGGCGGCGCCCCCTCCGGGTCGGTGAGACCCTGACGGTTCGCACGCACATCGCATCGATCCGTCAGAAGGCGGGGACCGGCTTCTTGACGATCCGGTCCGAGCTGGTCGGCGCGGACGGGGACGTGGCGGTTCTGGCTTGGGCCACGCTCATCGAGCGGAGCACCTGATGCCGGCGGTCCGGGTGCGCTTCGAGGACCTAGCGGCGGGGGATGAGGTTCCACCGCTCTCCCGGATGGTCACTCGGGAGGACGTCAAGCGGTACGCCGACGCTTCCGGGGACCACAATCCGCTCCACCAAAACGACGACGTCGCCAGAGCGGTGGGCTTCCCCGGCATCATCGCCCATGGCATGTTCACCATGGGTCAGCTGGCCCGATGTCTGACGGACTGGCTGGGAGACGCCGGCGCGCTCGTTCGGATGCGGGCCCAGTTCCGGGCTCCCGTCTTCATGGGCGAGACCCTGGTTGCCGGTGGCCGGGTGAGGTCGCTCGACCCCGAGACCCGGACCGCGGCGCTCGAGGTGTGGGTCACGGTCGAACGGGCCGGGACCACTGAGTACGCGATCAAGAAGAGCGACGCCGAGGTCCGCCTGACCGAGGGCGGGTAACCCGACCCGGGGGATGCTGGTCTAAGTGTCCGACGACGTGGTCACGCGCGAGCTGCTCGTCCGATGCCGGCGGGGCGATCGGCGCGCTATGGAGGAGCTCGTGCACCTCACGCAGCGGCGGGCCTATGCCCTGGCCCTCCGGCTGGTGAGAGACCGCTACGAAGCAGAGGACGTCGTGCAGGAGGCGTACGTTCGGATGTTCCGGGGGCTCGCCGGGTTCCGGGAGGAGGCTCGGTTCGAGACGTGGATGCACCGGATCGTGGTGAACACGGCCCTGAACGACCTGCGGCGGCGGGGGCGGTTCGGCGAGATCATGAACGACGAGATCTCGGACGCGCCCGCACCCGATCGGGTGGAGCAGCGGGCGGTGGAGCGGAATGAGCTGGAGCGGGGACTGGCGGCGCTCCCTTCGGGGCAGCGGACGGTCATCGTCCTGAAGGACGTCTACGGTCTGTCCTGTCGGGAGATCGGCCGGGAGCTCGGGATCGAGGAGGGCGCCGTGAAGGTTCGGTTGCACCGGGCTCGAAAGCGAATGCGGGAGCTGCTGTCAGATGGGAGGTTCGAGGGTGAGGTGTGAGGAGGTCAGGGAACTGCTGCCCGAGCACGTCGACGGGGATCTTGACGTCGCGGGAGAGGTCGAGGCGCACCTTGCCTCCTGCGCCCCGTGCAGCGCGGAGTTCGCGGCCTACCGCGGGATGCTGGCCGACCTGGCCGGCATTCGGGATCTGGGCGAGGAGCCGCGCCCGGAGCTCCTCCATCGAACGCTCGCCGTGATCCCCACCCCCACGATCCTCCACCGGCTCATCGGGCCATTCCGTGCCCGCCCGGTGCTGGTGGCGGTGGCCTCCCTCGGCGGGGTCGTGGCAGCAACGGCCGTCGCGCTTCGGTGGCTTCGGCGCCGCCGGGCCCTGGCGGCGAGCCCCCCGTAGCCGCTATTCGAGCTCGATCCGGTCCGGCTCCTTGCGGCCCAGGCTGGCCAGCGCATGCATCGCGTCGCCCATGCGGTCGATCACGACCTTGATGTCCTCGTCGTACCCCTTCCCGATGCGGGAGCTCATCTCCTCGACCTTCTGCCCCAGCACATCGCCGAGCTGAGCGACCGACTCCGCCGAGGTCTGCACGTCCCGGTGGAGCTGCTCTGCGATGGCCTGAGCCCGCTGGTCCACGATCTCCTGGACCTCCGTGGGCAGATTGGCCTGCATCTCCTTCACCACCCGCAGGGCCTGCTTCGCCGCGTCCTGGTCCGTGGCGGCCTGAACCTTCGCCGCGAGCGCCTCGTTGTCGGATCGGACCATCCGCGCCAGCGCGGTTATGCGGGCGTCGAAGACCTGGGCCAGCTGGTCCTCCTCTGCCCGGCGCGCCTCCGGGCTGGGCCGGCCCAACCGGATCAAGGCCTCGTCGAACTCGGATTGGATGGTCCGGGTCGTCTCCTCGCGGAGGCGCCGGGTCATCTCCTCGACCGTCCACCGGGTGGCCGTCGTGAGCGCTTCCGACGCTCGGCCGAGCTGCTCCTCCATGGTGCGCGCGATGCGCTCGTCGGCGGCGGCGGCTGTGCGGACCAGCTCGCCGCGGAGGGCCTCGGAGTCGGACCGGACCAGTTGGGCGAGTCCCATGACCCGCGACTCCAGGGTTCGGTTCACCTCCTGAGTGGCCCGGATGGCGGCCTCGGTTGTGCCCGGGAGCTCCCGGCCCTCGATCCCGATGCGGTCGTGCATCAGCTGTAGCTGCTGGCCGAGCAGCCGCATGTGTTCCTCCACCATGCCCTCGATCCGGACCGCGATGTCGTCGTCGCGGGCCGCCAGGGCCTCGACCTGGGCATCGACCCGCCCCGCGAGCATCCCGAGCGCGTTCACCCCCTCCTGGACGTAGCCCTCCATGGCCTTGGCCACGCGCCTCGTCTCGAGGGCGATGAGCTCGCCATGGTCCTTCACCTTCTGCTGGACCGTCTCCACCATGATCCGGTCCCGGTCGGCGAGCGCCTCGAAGGCCGACGCCACCTTCCGGGTCACCTCCTGAAGGTGGCCCCGAAGCTCCTCGTAGCCTCGAACCGCCGGGGCCCCCATCAGGTTCTCCAGCGCCTCCACGCTGTCGGCGAGGGTCTGCCTCGCGGTTCTGCTGTCCTCGGCAAGGGAGGTCAACGACTCTTCCAGGCGTGCCGTTCGAACGGCCAGGTCCTGGAAGCGCTCATCCGAGTGGGCCACCAGGCTTCGGATGGCCTGGTCGCGCGTCAGGGCTTCCAGGATCTTGGCCCGGGTCTCGTCCTTGCTGCCACCCGAGGCACGCCAGATCTCGGTGGCGATCTCGTGCATCAGCGATCTCGCGGTCTGCTGGATCGCGCGAAGGCCCTCCTCCAGCCGGTCCATGACGAGCTGCTGGTACGCGGAGATGGCCGCCTCGGCCTCGGTTGATGCGGCACCCGAGGAGGGTGGGGTGCGAGAGAAGATGCCGCGGCGCCTCGCCCGCTCTACGCCCTCGGACGAGGGGGAAGGATCCGGTTCGTACATGTGCGCTCGCATTCCGGGGCCGGCGCGGCGCGTCCTGAAGAGTGTAGGGCGGAGGCACGCGATGGGCACGTACCTGCCGTGAAGTTCAGCGGGAGGCCGGGTCAGGCGGGCACGGAGGTGGGGATCCTCACGGGGTCGCTCGGGAACCGCTCGAGGTGCCGTCTCCCCACCCTTGTGCACCAGGCAGGTTCCGGAGAAGAAGCTCAACCTCGAGTGCCGACGGCCGGACGTGCGGGTTCCACGGATGCTGCCTGACGGCGGCGTTGATGACCGACCGCGCCTCGGCCGCCGCCGCGGACTCGTCGCCCATGTACGTCCACCGCCAGGTTCCGGGAGAGAAACTCGGTGGTGACGCCCGACCGAGGCGATCCGGCCCTCGTGAGCGGCGTCTCCGGGCTCCTTTGCCGCCCCCACCGGCGCCCCCTATACTCGATCATTGGTGTCCCCGACCTCCGGCCGGGCAGCAACTCGGAGGGGCGTAGCTCAACCTGGTAGAGCACCGGTCTCCAAAACCGGCGGTTGGGGGTTCAAGTCCCTCCGCCCCTGCAAGGGAGCACGATGAACAGGCAGATGAAGCGGATGCAGCGCCGCCAGGGTACGACCATGGATCGTGCCGCGGCGGCCGCCACCAGCCGGCGCGCTGCATCCCAGGAAAAGCGGAAGCGGACCTCGCCCAGGCAGTTCCTGAAAGAGGTCCGGCAGGAGCTGAAGAAGGTCAACTGGCCCACCCGACAGGAGCTGTTCGCCTACACGGTGGTCGTGCTCGTGTCGGTGACCGTGCTGACGTCGTTCG
The DNA here is from genome assembly GCA_050692695.1 of Actinomycetota bacterium. Classification (GTDB taxonomy): domain Bacteria; phylum Actinomycetota; class UBA4738; order UBA4738; family HRBIN12; genus AC-69. The sequence goes on along the minus strand of JBOGVI010000513.1, from coordinate 1,084 downwards.
TGTTCGGGCTTGACTTCCTGTTCTCTAAGCTCGTGCTGAAGGTGTTCGGAACCGGCTAGAAGCATCACCCCACCACGATGAACGGATCCCTAGACGACATGGTCTCGCCCGAATATGCCCCCAACGATCCCGGTGCCCGCGAGCCTGAGGCCCATGAGCCGGAGGAGTCCGACGCCTCGGCGGCGGAGGACGCGACGCGCGACGATGAGTCCGGTGCCGGGGCGTTGGAAGTTCCCGCTCCCGACCAAGAGGCGCTCGGTGCCGAGCTCGATGGTGCGGCCGACGAGGGCGACTTGACCGGCTCCGCCGGCAAGGAGGAGCCGGCGGAGCCCGAAGAGCCGGAGGGGCCAGAGGAGCCGGCGGCAGAGACGGCCGAGACGGCAGAGACGGCAGAGACGGCCGAGCCGACCGAGGTGCCGGCAGCCGAGACGGTCGAGGACGCCCAGCTCCCCGAGGCGGAACGCGTGGTGGCGGAGGCCGAGGCGATCGCAGAGGCGGCCGCCGAGGCGCCGCCGGCCGAAGAAGAGGTCATCGAGACCACGGTCAAGGACCCGTTCAAGGGGCCCGGCGACTGGTACGTAGTCCACACCTACGCCGGGTACGAGAACAAGGTCAAGACCAATCTGGAATCGCGCATCCACACGATGCAGATGGAGGACAAGATCTTCGACGTCCACATCCCCATGGAAGACGTCATGGAGATCAAGTCGGGGAAGAAGCAGGTGGTCCAGCGGAAGGTGTTCCCGGGTTACCTGCTGGTCAGGATGATCTACGACAACGACTCCTGGTACGTGGTCCGCAACACGCCGGGGGTCACGGGGTTCGTGGCGGCCGGCACGGGCTCGAAGCCCACGCCGCTGTCGCGCCGTGAGGTCGAGAAGATCCTCGCCGTGAAGAAGGAAGAGGTGAAACCGACCTTCCGCCTTGGGTTCGAGGAGGGCGACGTGGTGCGGATCATCTCTGGGCCGTTCGCGGACTTCAACGGCACGATCAACGAGATCAACGTCGACCAGAGCAAGCTCAAGGTCCTGGTGAACATCTTCGACCGCGAGACCCCGGTCGAGCTGGGGTTCGACCAGGTGGC
>JBOGVI010000512.1:0-1772 GCA_050692695.1 Actinomycetota bacterium | reverse complement strand
CAGGAATGGTTTTGCGAAGTGGCCACGGTAATCGTCCCCTGCGTGGCCCCCGGTCGGCCAGGCCGGCGCAACGCTGTCACGAAACTGTAGGTCAGGGGAGGGAACCCACTAATTGCACCCCACAAGTTCGTCGCATCGGCCAGGCGACCCGGGCGGCCTTGATCTCGCGGCCACCGATCAAACAGAGTGACAGATTCCCCGAGTGGGTTTGACCTGCGGCGAGGAGGTGCCCTATCGTGGGGATGCCCGGCGGAGGGAACCGAGGGCGGGGCGTAGGCAACGAACCTAGCCGATCCCTCCGAGGTTCCGGAGTAGTCGCAAGGCTACTTCGTTCGGAACTCTCCACCGAGCACCTTTCTTTGTCCCGGGCTTGAGAGAGACTTCCCATCCATCGAGGACCAGCGGCAGCCCTCCTTCTCGGGCTCGCGATCCTGCTCGCCCCGGGCCCAGTTTCCGCATCCTCAGAGCTGAACCGCCAGGTCTTGCTCGTGGTGACCGCGGGACGCTCGTATGAGGATGTCCTGCAGGATCCCATCCTGGCAGGTCTCTCGCGCCGCGGCGGCCTCGGGCTCATGACGACAAGCGGCGGGGACCAGGGCGCTCGGGCCGCCGTCAGCCTCGGGGCCGGACGGTCTGCATCAGACGCGCCACCCGGCCCCGTCGCATTCGACGAAAGCGACCACGGGCTCACGGTCGACGTTGGACCTTACCTGGCGGCGTCGCGTCCAGCGATCCCGGGGCTGCTGGGCTCCGCCGTGTCCGACGTCGGCCTCATGGTTGCCTATCTCGACCCGTGGTCCGGAGCGGCGGATCCGGCGCTGCTGGCGGCCATGGACCGGGAGGGCCGCATCCGGGCCGCCTACCTCGGCACCTTCCCGGTCCAGGAGGACCCCGCGCCCGCCACCCTCGAGGCAACGGCGGCCCGTCTCGTCGGGGGGGCCGCCCTCGTGGTGTCGCCCGACCCCCGGGTCGTCCCGATCGCGCTCGAAGGCACGACTGCTGCGGACGTGCTGGTGATTGTCGTCGCGGCGGCGCCCACCAAGGCCATGCAGCAGCGAGGCGACACGGTGACCCCTGTGGTCCTGGCGCAGGGCGCGCCCGAGGAGCTTCTCGATGGTGGGTCCGGGCCTGCCGGCCTCACCTCGCGAACCACGCGGCGCGCTGGACTCGTATCGAACGTGGACATCGCTCCTACCGTCCTCCACTTCCTTGGGGTGCCTATCCCGGCGGGGATGATCGGGGCCCCGATCCGCGCGGCAGGCGAGCCGCCGACCGACCTCCATCGGCGGTATCTGGAGTACCGGCGGGTGGTCGAGCCGGTGGGGTTCGCCGGTCTCGCACTAGCTCTCGCCTCCCTAGTGGGCGGCCTGGCCGTGGTCTTCGGCCCTTGGCGGCCGTCGCCACGCCTGGCCCGATGGGTGGCGGTGGCGGGCCTCGCGTCCGTCGCGCTGATGGTGGCCATGCTGCCCGTGAGCCTCCTCCCCGCCTACGCCTGGCCCGCCGCCGTGGCTGCCTTGGCCGCAGCGGCCGCGGCGCTCACCGCGACGGCGCTGCGGCTTGAGGGGGCAAGACCGAGGGTGGCCGTGACCGTGGTGGCCGTGGTCGGGCTCATCCTCGTGGTCCTGGACGGCGTCCTGGGCTGGCCGAGCGGGCTGACGCCTCTGCTCGGGGGGAGCGCCCTGGAGGGCGAACGGTTCTTCGGCCTGGGGAACACATTCGCGGGATTCGTCCTCGCGGGTGTCGTGCTCGGTGCCGCTTGGCTCCCCTTGTGG
>JBOGVI010000511.1:0-13672 GCA_050692695.1 Actinomycetota bacterium | reverse complement strand
CATCCAGGGCCCGGGCGAGGGCGGAGACGACGAAGTCGGCGCCCGCCGCCGCCCGGGCCAGGACGGGCCGGACCCGCTCCAGCAAGAGCCGTTCGAATGGCTCCGAGCGGACCAGGTCGTCGAGCAGTCGGTGGAGCGTCACGTCACTCCGTTCGAACCTCGGACAGCACGAAGAGGCCTCATCGCGGGGCGACGGGGCCTGGGGTTCGAGTGTACCCGTGGCGGTGCGAAGGGCGGCTCGGTGGCGCGGGCGGGGCGGCGAGCGGGCGGGCTAGACGGCCTTCAGGTGGCCGAGGGCCGGTCGCTCCGTAGCTCGGGCCCCGTTCCGCTCCGGCGGGGCCAGTACGCGGGCGGCGCCGCGCTCCTCGAGCCATCGGGTGACCTCGCGCTCGGGCATGGGCACGCACAGGTGGTAGCCCTGGGCCATGTCGCAGCCCATGTCGACCAATCGGTCCATGGTCTCGGCGTCCTCCACACCTTCGGCCACCACGGTCAGGCCGAGGTTCCGGCCGAGGTCGACGGTGGCCTGGACGATCATCAGGTCGTTGGGGTCCTCCCGCATGTTCACGACGAAGGACCGGTCGATCTTGATCTCGTGGATGGGGAGCCGCTTCAGGTGGCTGAGTGAGGAGTAGCCGGTCCCGAAGTCATCGATCGACAGCGTGATGCCCACCTCCGAAAGCAGCGCCATCGTCCCCACCGAGCGCCCCGAGTCCGCCATCAAGAAGCTCTCGGTGAGCTCGAGCGTCAGGTGCGCGGGCGGAATGGCCCACTGCGAGAGCAGCGCGGCCACCTGGTCCGGGAGCTGCGGGTCGAGCAGGCTTCGGGGCGACAGGTTCACGGCCACCTCGAGGGTCAGTCCCTGGCGATCCCACGCGTGCGCCTGGCGGAGCGCCTCGTTGATCACGTACAGCGTCAGCGGGCGGAGCAGCGCCGTACGCTCGAGCATGGGGATGAACTCGTCGGGCTCGACGCGACCGCGCTCGGGATGTTGCCACCGGATCAGAGCCTCGACCCCAGCGGTCCGTCCGTCTTTCACCGAAACCTTGGGCTGGTAGTGGAGCGCGAACTCGCGGTTCTCCATGGCCGGCCGGACCTGGCCGATCAGGGTGAGTCGGTCGGGGCTGTGGTCGTCGAGGGACGGGGTGTACACCTCGAAGCCGCCGCCCGACTCCTTCGCTGCGTACATCGCGACGTCTGCCCGGCGGAGGAGCGTCTCCACGCCGAGGCTGTGCAGCGGGTAGATGGCGATCCCGATGCTCCCGGACACGTCGAGTTGAAGGTCTTCCACCGGGAGCGGCTGCTCGAGCTCCTCCAGGATCCGCTCGGCGATCCGGATCGCGGTCGTCTCATCTGGGATGTCTGGCAGCACGATGCCGAACTCGTCGCCACCAAGCCGGGCCATGAGGTCCTGCTCGCGGAGGCAGGTCGACAGCCTTGGACCGATCTGCTGGAGCAGCTGGTCTCCGAAGTGGTGTCCCAGGGTGTCGTTGATCTCCTTGAAGTGGTCCAGGTCCATCAGCATCACGGCGACGAGGTGCCCCACCTCGTTCGGGGAGATCGCCTCGATCGTCTCGCGCAGCTTGTTCTGGAACAGCGCGCGGTTGGGCAGGTCGGTGAGCGCGTCGTGCAGCGCCTGATACTCGTTCTCGCGCTGCTTCGCTTCAAGCTCGACCGTCGCCTCCTGGAGCGACTGCGTGCGGGTGAACATCTGTCGGGCGAAGGCGAGCGGCGCGATGAAGACCGCGATCGACCATGGGCCGATCCGCACGAACGTCGTGGCCACGATGACGGCGAACAGCGCCAGCCCCATGTAGCTGAGGACGAACTCTCCGAACACGCCGACGTGCATCTCCTTGAGGATGTGGAGGGTGGGTTCCTTCGACCGCAGGTGGAAGTGCCATGCCACCAGCCCCGTGTTCACCGAGTACCCCACCACCGCGCACAGCAGCACGGAGGCGCCGAGCACGTACCAGTGGGACCCCAGCGATGCCAGTTGATGGAACAGCACGCTCTCGATCACCACCGACCAGGCGATCTGGCAACGGTTCCACACCCCCTGCGCGAACGGGATCTCCCTCCGGAACTCCCGCCAGTCGCTACTGCCGAGGAGGGCCAAGGCCCCGGCCACCGGGGCCGGGTAGATCAGGGCCACCGAGAGCTGGAGGGGAAAGCTCAAGCTGAACGGGAGTCCCACCGTGGTCGGGATGGGCAGCAGGTCCACGATCGCGATGGCGACCACCCACTCGAGGAGCAGCGGATCGCTGATTTGAGCCGGGGAGCGGAGGAACGCCCAGGTGAGCCAGGCGAGCAGCGGGAGGATCACCCCCAGCTCGTAGATCCGGATCGAGGCAGTCCGCGCCGGCCGGTCCTCGCGGCGATGCCATACCTGTGCGGCGGCCTCAGCGGACATGCTGCAAGCTCCGGATCGCGTCCGACGTCACGCCGACCGGAATGGGCCGCGGTCGAACCCGTGCTACCTGCCCCACCATGCTCATCAAGACCAGCCACAGGACCCCCGCGTAGGCGATCAGGTCACCGACGCTCGCGACCATCGAGAGCGGTCGGATCACGATGACGTCACCGAGGAACAGAAGCCGGTCATCCGGCCCCACCAGGTGATGCTTGACCCCACCGTCTCGGGCGAGCAGCGATAGCGTCTCCGCCTGGCCCGACGCCACCAGCGCCTCCCGGCTCACCGGCATCCCCTGGTTCACGGCGATCACGACGAAGTTGAGGGCGATGCCGATCAGGATGAGCGGGAAGCCGACCACCCTCGCCCTCACGTTCACAGCGGCGAAGGCAATGAGGAGGACGAAGGACACGAGCAACAGCACGAGCGGAAGGGTGGGCCCGGGGACCGGCGCCACCTGGAGCCCCAGTCCCGCCAGCGCCACGTACGGCCACCGGATCTCGAGCTGGGCGAGCAGTCCGAGCCGTCCGCCGGCTAGGTAGCCGACGACGACGGCGAGGGCGAGTGAGGAGATGATCAGCCTCATGGCAGATAGGTGCGGCGATGGAGCGGGTGGTGCGACCGTCCTTCGGTTCCCATCACCCTGGCCCCTCCAGCGGACCGCCCCCGGTGCCGCCTCCCGTAGGAGGCCGCTCCGGGGGCAGCCGCGTCACCTGTGCCCTCTAGGACTTCCAGCTGGCTCCAACGGCGAGCGCTAGGGAGACGAGCCAGCCGAAGGCGTACAGGATCCGGCGCACGCGCACGAGAATCCTCCTTTCCGTGCCGGCTATGACTTCCACTTCGCTGCGCCCGCGGCCCACAGCAGAGAGGCCAACGTGGCACCGGAGATCAGGATGCGAATGATCTTCTCTCGCATCGAACCACCTCCGCGCCGAGTCTCCCCCATCGGCCCGGTGGGGTACATCCGCCACGGGTAGGAAATGTAGGTCGGGTGGGGGTGAGCCGAGGCGTCCCCCGGTCCCCGGCCCGGAGTAGGCCGAATGGCGAGGCCGCGCTACTCCTTTTGACCAGGCCTGTTGAACCGATCCTGCGTGGCCGCCACCCCGTCACGCACGAGGGAGAGCGCGGCGTCGGCCGCGTCGCCCACCAGCACCGCCGCATCCGCCTGCTCGCGCTTGCCGAAGGGCTCGAGCACGAAGTCCGCCGGGTCTTGCCGGCCGGGGGGCCGCCCGATCCCAAGGCGCAGCCGATAGAAGTCGGGGGTGCGGAGGGCCGCCGCCAGAGAGTCCAGGCCGTGGTGGCCAGCGGTCGAGCCGCCGAACTTCACACGGAGCGCACCGAACGGCAGGTCCAGCTCGTCGTGGACCGCGACCACATGATCGGGCGTGATCCGGTTCTTCTTGGCCACCGAGGTGTACGCCGGGCCGGACTCGTTCATGTACGTGTGGGACTTCACGAGGAGCACCCGCTCGCCGTCGGCCCGGATCTCCGCGACGTCGGCCGGGATGAACCGGGCCTTGCGAAACCGTTCGCCGGCGCGGGCGGCCAGTTCATCCACCACCATCGCGCCGATGTTGTGCCGGGTCCTGGCGTGGCGGTCGCCGGGGTTCCCGAGCCCGGCGACGAGCCAGGTCATGGGAGACGTTGCGCCATAGGCGGACGGATCGGGGGCGACATGGGTGGGGTCGGCGTACGCGGGAGCGGTATGGGCCGGGGCGGCGTGCGCGGGAGTGGCATGGGCCGGCTAGCCCTCGCCGCCCTCCTCGGTCCCCGCCTCCTCCGCGGGCGCCTCCTCGCCTTCTGCCGGCGCCTCCTCCTCCTCCTCGGCCACCTCCGCGACCTCCTCGACCACGCGCACCTGCGGCACCACGACCGACAGGAGGCTCTCCTCGGGAGGCGTGAGGACGGCCACGCCCTCGGGCGCGACGATGTCGGAGACCCGAAGGGAATCGCCCACTTGGAGCTCGGAGACGTCGGCGTCGATGCCGTCCGGGACGTCCCCAGGCAGACACTCGACCTGGAGCTCCCACAGGTGGTGCTCCACGACACCGCCGACCTTCACGCCCGGCGACTCGCCCACCACCCGGACCGGCACGGAGACCGTCACCTTCTCGTCCCGGCGCACCGCGAGGAAGTCGACGTGGACGTACCGGCCGCGCACGTGGTCGCGCTGGATCTCCCGGGGCAGGGCCAGATGCTCGGCGCCGTCCACTGTCAGGTTCACCAGGACGTTCGTGCCCGCGCTCCCGTGGAGCACCCGGAACAGGTCCTTGGCGCCCACCGAAACGGACACGGGGCCAACGCCATGCCCGTACAGTACCGCGGGCACCCTGCCGCGGGCCCGGAGCTTGCGCGCCGCACCCTTGCCGGACTCGTCCCGCTTCTCAGCCTCGAGCTTGAGTTCCATGCGGTTCCCTCCGGCTGCGAATCGTACCAACGACCCATCGTTGCGACCCTCCGATACCGCTCGGGAGCCTGGCGCGTCTTTGAAGGCGGTGGAGCGAAGGGGCCTATGGTGAGCACCGGGTTGGCGGAGCAGACACGGCTCGAAGGGCGGCTGGAGGACCTGTACGTGCGCCACGCCCCGGCCGCGGGGCGGTTCGCCTACCTCCTCACCGCCGACCGCGGCGAGGCGGAGGACCTGGTGCAGGAAGCGTTCGTTCGCGTCGTGGGGCGGTTCGGGCACCTCCGGGTCCCCGGTGCCTTCCACGTCTACCTCCGCAGGACCATCGTGAACCTCCACGCCTCCAAGCTCCGCCGGAAGCGCGTGGAGCGCGCATACCTCAACCGGGAACGGAATCGGCCCGACCCGCAGACACCATTCCCCGACGTCGGACTCCGAGAAGAGCTGTGGCAGGCAGTGCACGGGCTTCCGGCCCGGCAGCGGGCGGCGGTGATTCTCCGATACTACGAGGACCTCTCGGAGAAGGACGCGGCGGAGATCCTGAGGTGCTCGCCGGCCGCGATGAAGTCGTTAGTGGCCCGGGGCATAGAGACGCTTCGGGCCGAGATCGGGGGCGAAGAGGGATGAACGACCTCGAGCACGAGCTCCGCGAGCTGCTGGAGTCGAAGTCTCGCGACGCACGCCTGGACCCGGTGCCGACCCGCGATGTGCTCCGCCGGGCCCGGCTCCGACAGGCCGGGGTGGCCATGGGGAGCGCCGCGATCGCCGCGGTGGTGATGATCGGGACGATTGCCGGCCTCCAGGCGCTCCTGGGGCCGACGAGGAGCGACCCCATCGTGACGAGCGTCGACCCTAGGCCGGCGACCACACTCCCTGCCGGCGTGACCGTGACGTACCCCCGCGACTGGGTGCTCGTCGACCTGTGGCCGCTCGCCTCGGGCATCGCCACCTCGGTCGGCTCCGAGGGAGGCGACGGGCCTTCGACGGAAGAGCCCATCGACGTCCCGGCCGGACTCCCCGTCCTTCAGCTCTCCAACCAGGACCTCGGGCTCGCTTCGTACTGCCGAGATGGCGGGACGCCGAGCACCGATGAGGCCCTGCTGTACGTGGCACTGGACGTCGACGCCCTCCAGGCTGGACGCTCCCTCCCAGCCTGGCCGGTCGAGCCGGCGCGGGAGTCCGGTCCCTGCGGCGAAGGGTTCTACGCGCATTGGTTGTCTGGTGACCGCGTTCCGTACCTCGCGTACCTGGGGCTCGGCCCCGAAGCGGCTCTGCCGGACCGCGACGTCCTGTTCGACACGTTCGAGAGCCTGCGGTTCGGACCGGTCGAACTCCCCGCCTCGGGACCGCCGTCCGGCGCCACCCCTGGCTACGTCCTCGACAGCCTTGAGAGCGGTGACGCGCCGCGGAACCTCGAGCTCCGCCAGAACAGGAATGGCTCCCTCTCGCTTGCCCTGGTGTTGCCGAACCAGCCCGAGGTCGAGCCCATCCTCGTCTCGGGCTTCACCGTGCCGGGAGGCGGCGACATCGAGTTCACCGTGACATCAGCGGCGCGAGTGAACGGCGACGGGGGCCTGACCGACCTCGGCATGATCGTCTTCGGCGTGGCGTCGGAACGCGTCGCCACGGTCGAGATCCGAATGGACGACGGCACAGCCGTCGTGGCAGACCTGATCCCCTTCCCGGCGTCGCTGGAGGAGCGTCTGCGTGCGTTCGTGGCTCAGCCGACGGCGACCGGCCCATGGCACGTAGTGGCCTTCGACGCAGATGGACAGGTCCTGCATTCGGAGTCGTTCGCGGCCGGCGTCTCGACGGCCTCGCCCGCGCTCTGATCCAAACCGAGGCGGCCGGCGATCCACCCCGGCCGCCTAGAGCTGGTTCTCGCCCCGGAAGATCTCGGAGACCGACGTGTCCTCGAACACCGCCCGAAGCGCCATCGCGATGAGCGGCGCGATCGACAGCACCCGGAGCTTCGCGAACTGCTTCTCCTCGGGGATCGGCACGGTGTTGGTGACTACGACCTCCTGGATCGGGGCCTCCTCCAGGAGCTGGACGGCCTTGCCCGAGAGCACCCCGTGGGTGGCCGCGGCGAAGATCGGCCCGCCGCCCTGCTGCGCCAGCGCCGCGGCGCCCTTCGCGACGGTCCCGGCCGTGTCGATCATGTCGTCGACCAGGATGCACGGCCGGCCCTCGACCTCGCCGACCACCGCCATCTCCTCGATCTTGTGGGCCTCCCGGCGGGACCGCCGCTTGTACAGGAAGGCCAGGTCGGCGTGGAGGTGCTCGCGAAGCCGCTCGGCGGTCCTGATGCGGCCGGCGTCCGGGGCCACCACCACGACGTCATCGTCGTGGAGTCCGAGGTCACCCGCGAGGTAGTCGGACAAGATGGGCAGCGCGGTCAGGTGGTCGAACGGGAAGTCGAAGTACCCCTGCGTTTGGCCGCTATGCAGGTCCACCGAGATCACCCGATCGGCCCCGGCTACCGTGATGAGATCGGCCACGAGCTTGGCCGAGATGGGCTCCCTGGCCAGCCCCTTCTTGTCTTGCCGAGAGTAGCCGTAGTACGGAATCACGGCGGTGATCCGCTTGGCCGAGGCCCGCTTCATCGCGTCGAGCATGATGAGCTGCTCCATGATCGACTCGTTCACCGGATCGGCGTGCGTCTGGATCACGTACACGTCGGCCCCCCGCACACTTTCCTCAGACCGCACGTAGATCTCGCCGGAGGCGAACCGGGAGATCTTGCAGGGGGACAGCTTGATCGCCAGGTGGTCGGCGATCTCTGCGGCCAGGGCGGGGTGCGTGGTCCCGGAGAACAACATCATCTTCTTCTTGGTGACGATTTCCACGGCGCGCCCTCCTAGAGCTTCCCCTTGCCCCGGCTCTTCCCCGTCGCCTTCGCCGCCGCCTCGGCGTCCTTCCGCTTCCGGTAACCCTTGACGGTACGTTGCTCGGCGCGCTCCAGGGCGAGCGCGCCCGGCGGGACGTCCTTCGTGATCACCGACCCGGCCCCCGTCACGGCGCCCTTGCCGATGCGAACCGGCGCCACCAGCATGGTATCTGAACCGATCCGCGCATCGTCCCCGATGTCCGTTCGGTGCTTCGTGTACCCGTCGTAGTTCACGGTCACGGTCCCCGCGCCGACGTTCGCTCCCTTGCCGATGGTGGTATCGCCCACGTAGGACAGGTGCGGGATCTTCGAGCCCTTGCCCACACGGGATGCCTTGATCTCGACGTGGGTACCTGCCTTCGCGCCGTCCCCCAGGATCGTGTTGGGCCGGACGCGGGCGAACGGGCCCACGCTCACGTTCCTGCCGAACCTCGAGCGCTCCACCACCGAGAAGTACACCTCGGAGCCGTCGCCCACGGTCGTGTCGATCATCTCGACCGAGGGCCCAATCACGCAGTCGCGCCCGATCCGTGTGGCTCCTTCCAGGAACGTGTGGGGATAGATCACCGAGTCCCGGCCGATCTTGACCTCGACGTCGACATAGGTGGCCGAGGGGTCCACGAGGCTGACGCCGTTCGCCATGTGCCGGGCGTTGATCCGCTCCCGCATGACCCGGTTGGCGGCTGCCAGCGTCTGGCGCGAGTTCACGCCGGCCCAGCCGCCGAAGTCCCCCAGCATCGCCGAGACCCGCTCGCCCTTGTCCCTGAGAATGCCGAGGACGTCCGGCAGGTAGTGCTCGCGCTGGCGGTTGTCCCGCCCCACGAGGGGCAGCGCCTTGTACAGGTCATCCCGGCGGAACACATACACGAGCGTCGACATCTCGCCGATGGCCCGCTGGGCCGGCGTGAGGTCGGCCTCCTCGACGATGCCCACTAGGCGTGTGCCGTCGCGGATCACCCGGCCGTAGCCGCCCGGCTCGTCGACCTCCGTGGAAAGGATGGACGCCGCGGACCGCGTCCGCCGGTGCACGCCAAGGAGCTTTCGGACGTGGTGGCCCTCCACCAGGGGGTCGTCCCCTCCCATCACCAATACATCGGCTGCCCGGCCCACGGCCTCCTCCGCGGCCGCCACGGCGTGACCGGTTCCCAGCGGTTCGCCCTGGTCCACGAAGACCGGCTCCGGCGAGAGGCTCCACGACCGGACGGCCTCCTCCACTTGTTCGGCTCCGTGGCCGACCACGAAGATCAATCGGCCAGGCCGGGCGGCCAGCGCTGCTTTCGCCACGTGCCACAGGGCCGGCCGTCCGCACACCGGATGGAGCACCTTGGGGAGCTTCGATTTCAGCCGCTTGCCCAGGCCCGCGGCGAGCAGGACCGCGGCGAGGGAGGGGCGGGTCTTCTCGGGCACCGACATCCTCAGTTCGATAGAGCCGAGCTCTTTGTACCGGGGGGGACACCGGCTGGCAAGACGGCCGGTCAGGGGTCCCCGCTTCGCCGGGTTCCGGGGGGAGGAGTCGAACCTCCATCGAGGGCTCCAAAGGCCCGCGTCTTACCGTTAGACCACCCCGGACTGGAACCGATTATCCCCGACCGAGGCCGGTCCCGGCCGAACCCGGCTCTTCGGGAGGGCCGGACACCACCAGGGCGCCGCGGAACGCCTTAGCGAGCGACCCGGCATGAGCCTCGTCGCGGGCCAGGCCCGCCACCGAGGATCCGCTCCCGCTCATGACCGCGCCGAGCGCGCCGACGTCGAGCAGCTTCGCCTTCCCCTCAGCGATCTCCGGATGCCGGGCGAACACCGGAGCCTCGAGGTCGTTGAAAAGGAGCGGGCCGAGCAGCTCGGTATCGCCCTTCGCCGATGCCTCCAGGATCGGCCCGGGGTCGGGACCGGACGGCGCGCGATCATGGTCCCACCACCGGTACGCGTCGGGGGACCGGACGCCGAAGTCGAAGGTCACCAGCACCCACCACAGCTCCTCGACCGAGACGGGCTCGATCACCTCGCCCCGTCCGCGCATCAGCACGGGGACGCCGGCCAGCATGGCCGGGACGTCGGATCCGACCCGACCTCCCACGTCCGCCAAGCCCCCCGGGCCGAGCCCGCAGTCCCATAGCTCGTCCAGGGCCGAGATGGTGGCGGCGGCGTCGGCGCTCCCGCCCCCCAGGCCGGCCGCCACAGGGATGCGTTTGTCGATCTGGACGTCGGCCCCGCCGGCCCCTTCGCACCGGTCCGCCAGGGACAGGGCGGCGACCAGTGCGAGGTTCAATCCACCCCCCTGGACCTTCCCCACGAGGCGCTCGGCGCCCTTCGACGAGACTCGAAGCGCGTCGGCGGGGCGCGCCGTGACCCGGTCGGCCAGGGAGATCGGCAGGATCAGGCTCTCCAGGTCGTGATAGCCGTCGACCCGTCGCCCCAGGACCCGGAGGAACACGTTCAGTTTCGCGTGGGCGTCGCGGCGGATCGCCCTGCGCCTCACTCGGGCTCTCCTCCCCGAACGAGCGCGTCCGCGACGCGGGCGAAGTCCGCAAGGGAGAGCCGCTCCGCCCGGACCTCCGGCTCAAGCCCGCAGGCCGCGATGATCCGGGAGGCCGACGACGGGTCGAGGCCGAGCCGTCGAAGCGCGTTGCCCATGGTCTTTCGCCGCTCCGCGAAGCCCTCTTCGATCACGCGGAACAGGACGGCCGGATCCACATCGACCGGCGCCGGTCGGGGCGTGATACGAACGAGCACCGACTCGACGTTTGGCCGGGGCCAGAACACGGTGGCTGGGACGCGCCGGATCACCCTGGCCTCCGCCCGGTACGCGACCCGAACGCTGACGGCGCCGTAGGCATGTTCCCCGGGCCTCGCCGCCAGCCGCTCCCCCACCTCCCGCTGGACCATCGCGACGTACTCGAAGATCTGAGGGGCCCGGTCCAGCATCCCCACCAGGAGCGGGACGGCGACGTTGTAGGGAAGGTTCGACACCATCCTCCGGTCGCCCCGTCCCAGCACGCGATCCCAGTCCATCCGGAGGGCGTCGCCCACCTCCACCCGGACGTTGGCGAAGGGGGCGAGGACCTCCCTGAGGGCCGGGACCAAGGATCGGTCGAACTCGACCGCCACGACCTCGGCTTCCGTCTCGGCCAGTGCGACCGTGAGGGAGCCGAGGCCCGCCCCCACCTCCAGGATGGGCTCCTCGGCGCGCACGCCGGCGTCGACCACGATCGCGCGCGCCAGGTTGGGGTCGGCCAGGAAGCTCTGGCCGAGAGCCTTGGAAGGATGGATCCCGTGGCGGGCGGCAAGGGCCTTCAGGGCCGCTCGGCCGAGACCGGGGCTACCAGCTGAGGCGGACGTCCATGACCCCTTGGCCGAGCGGCGCGAGGGCCGCGAAGGCCTCGTCCGAGAGGTCGATGACGCGTCCGCCGAACGGTCCACGGTCGTTGATTACCACGTCGATGCTCTCGCCGGTAGCCAGGTAGGTCACCGTCACGATCGTTCCGAACGGGAGCCACGGGTGCGCCGCGGTGAACCCCGAAGCCGGCGCGAACGAGTACCAGGAGGCCTCGCCGGTCTCGGTCCCGTGGATCGTGACATCGAGCCGGCCCACCACTCGCCGCTGGGGGACGGCTGATCTGGTTACGTGGCGCGACAGCACGACCCGGCGCACCACCTCGCCGTCCACCCGCTTCACCCGGTACACCACGATCATCGAGCCCGGCTGGCCCCAGTGCTCGATGCGGACGATGCCCGGCGTGATCTCGGTCGAGAACGTGGTGTACGTGCTGAACGGGACGGGGACCATGACCTCCTTGATCCTCACGTCGATGTCGACGTACAGGACTCGCTCGCCATCGATGAGGGGGGTGCTGGGTGGCGGAAGAACGCGATCGCTACGGTCGGCCCTGATCCCCATGGCCGAGAGGAGTTCCCGGACGGTGGTCGCGTTCGTGAGGACGTCGTGAGTCTTCCCTTTCACGACGACCCGCGCGTCCACGATCCGGGTCGGCTCGACCGGCGCTCCTGCGGAGAACCATCTCTCGGTGAGCTCGACCGCCAGCTTCGCCGACGGTCCGCTCCCTTCCACCACCCAGACCCCCACACCTTGCGACACCTGAAGCAACGGGCTAGTGGACCCGTCGGTGTCCACCACCACGGTCATACCGTCGGACAGGGGCGTCCCCGGCGGGGGCTCCACGTGGCCCGCGACGTCGAGGACGATGCCCCGGGCGTCCAGGAGCTCCCCGACGTTCGCGCTCAGGGTCCGGACCGGCGCCGGGCTGCCATCCAAGACGAGGGTGACGTTCTTCTCCAGGGCCAGGTACAGCGACCCCACGGCGAGGGCCGCGACGGCAAGCGTCGTGTGGCCGATCGCGTGGCGGATCCGCAGCCTGCGAACCCGGGTGGGACGAATCCCCATCCTTCCCCCTGCCGACGGAAGAAGGCTTCGGGGGGAGGCGGCACAAGGCCGGACCGAAGCCTCCATGAGCACTAGCCCCGGACGCTATCAAACCCTCAACCCTCGATGCAAACTTGAAAGCGAACGAGCGTTCGAGCCCTTTTCCGCCCTCGTCCGCTACTTCAGACGAGGAAACGCGGCCCTCGCGTTGGCCGTCGTGGCATCGCGAACGGTCTCGAAGGAGAGCGCTCGAACCCGAGCGACCTCCTCGACGACCGCCCGGACACGCGCCGGCGTGTTGTGGCGACCCCGGAAAGGCTGTGGGGAAAGGAACGGGCTGTCCGTCTCGGCCAGGATCCTGTCCATCGGCACCGCGGCGGCCGCCTCTCGGAGGTGTCCGTTCTTCGGGTAGGTGATGTTGCCGGCGAAGGACAGGAAATACCCGCGAGCCGCGCATTCTGCGGCGATGTCCGCATCGCCGGAGAAGCAGTGGAGGATCACCCGCTCGGCCGATCCCTCATCAAGAAGTCGAAGGGCGGACTCCCACGCGTCCCGAACGTGAACCACTACTGGAAGCCCGGCCTCCCGGCTCAGGGAAATGTGGAGACCGAAGACCCGCTCCTGCTCCGCTCGGGGCGACCGCATGCGAAAGAAGTCGAGCCCGCACTCGCCCACCGCCACGATCAGGGGGTTCGACAGCATCTCCTCGATCTCCGCCCCGGCAGCGAGGTCGAACCTCGAGGCCATGTGGGGATGCATCCCCGCGGTTGCGAAGACCCCCCGGAACGATTCGGCGAGCTCCAGGGAGGCCCGGCTGGTCTGGGCGTCGATCCCCACGCAGATCAGGCTCTCCACCCCGGCACCTCTCGCCGTCTCCACCACGAGGGATGGCTCGTCCTCCAGGAGGAACAGATGGCAGTGGGTATCCACAGCCCCACTCTGCACCGGTGCTTCGAGGTTGGCGTCGCTCATCGAGCGCCCACCATAACGGCTCTCAACCAGCGGTCGAAACAGGGCGATTTTGGCGCACCCACTCTGGACCCCGAGTCGAGGCGCGGGGTCTCACGTGAAACGCGATCGGCCCGACCCTCACCTAGGAGTCGAGGCGCGGGAAGAGGGCGTCGCCCTTGGCGGCCCTCGTCCCGGCCGCGAGCCCGCCCCAGCCGGCGTCCCCGGGCAAGCGTTGGGCGGACAGCGGCTCGGTGATCCCCAACTGCTTCCACAGCCGGGCCGCCGCCCCCGGCATGATGGGCGAGAGCAAGACGGCAAGGATCCGGAGGGTCTCGGCGGCCGCGTACAGGACCGAGGCGAGCTCGTCCCGCCTCCCCTCGTCCTTGGCAAGCTGCCACGGTTCCTTCTCCACCAAGTACTGGTTGGCCCGGGTCACGACCTCCCACACCGCCCCCAGGGCGGGGGTGAGGGCCACCTCCAGCATGAGCCGGTCGTACCGTCCCATAGCATCCGCCACGAGGACCGGGAGGTCTGCCTCGGCTCCCTGGACGGTCGCCTTCGGCACCTCCCCGTCGAAGTACGACTCCAGCATGGCCAGCACCCTGCTGGCCAGGTTCCCCAGGCCGTTCGCCAAGT
>JBOGVI010000510.1:0-2290 GCA_050692695.1 Actinomycetota bacterium | reverse complement strand
TCCGTGGACCTTGCGCTGATCGTGAGGAATCCCGTGCTCGGATTCGCCACGGCATTCACGCGAGCGGCAAGGGTGGCAGGATCTCCGGCGAACCCCATAGCGTCGGCCACCTTTTCGGCTACGGGGTCCAGAGTGACCAAGGCCGCAAGGGTCTGTAGGTTGCCGGCGGTGCCTCCCGTGTCCAGCAGGACGACCGTGGCCTGGTATGAGACTGTGGGCGGCCGTACCGGGAGGACCTTCGTGGTGAACCACGCCGCGATGACCGCGACGAGCACGGCCGCCGGAATGATCGGCCATCGGCGGCGCAGGGCCCTCAGATACGCGAACGGATCCACGGGTCGCTCCCTTCCCAGCCGCCGGCCATGGCCATCCGCACGGCGGCAGCCTGGTTGGGCACACGGAGCTTGGCGAAGATCCGGGTCTTGTGCCGCTCCACGGTCTTGGAGCTGATGCCCAGATGCCGGGCCACCTGTTTCGCCACGAGTCCTCGGCCCACCAGTGCCAGGACCTCCCGCTCCCTCGGCGTCAGCCGGTGTGGCGAGGGCACCCTGGGTGCGAGCTGGGGGACCAGGGCCGCGGCCAGCTCGCCGATGGGCGCACGCTGCGAGACGTGGATACCGTCTTCCTCGCCATTGCCGTCGCCGATGAGCACGACCCGCACCCCCTTCCGCCACAGGCGCTGGGCGATCACCCGCGCCCCGGGGAGGCACTCGTCCAGAGCCACCGCGTCCACCAGCTCCGCCCGCCGCTCCGCCTCCCCGGGAGTGGTGGCCGCAGCGACGGGCACGATGCCCGGGAACCGTGCCAGGCCCGCGGCGATCCCCTCAGCCACCATGGCCTCCCGATGGACCACGACGACCGTCCGGGGCTTCACGGCGCTCCTTCCCAGCCGACGGGTTGCAGCGCCTGCCCGGCCAGGGCCTTCATCCGGGCGCCCAGGCCTGCGCCATCCCCCTCGCCCAACAGGGCCTCGAGTTCGCGAAGGGCTCGCCTTAGGGCCGGTCGGTCGGGGACCAGCGGCCGGGAAACGAGGATGCTGGAATGGCTACTGGGAAGCGGCTCCTCTTCCCCGTCGACAAGGTCCTCGGCGAGCTTCTCGCCGGGCCGAGGCCCGACGATGACGATGGGTACGTCGCGATCGGGGACCCGCCCCGCCAGACGGATCAGCTTGCGGGCCAGATCCAGGATGTTGACCGGGGTTCCCATGTCGAGTGTCAGGACCTCCCCGCCCCGGGAGATGGCGGCGGCCTGGAGGACGAGCTGGACCGCCTCTTCGGTGCTCATGAAGTAGCGGGTCATGGAGGGATCGGTCACGGTGACGGGGCCGCCCCGGGCGATCTGCCGGAGGAACGTCGGGATCACGCTGCCCCGGCTTCCCAGGACGTTCCCGAAGCGGACGGCCGAGAACACGCACCTGTTGCCGTCTACGCTCCTCACGATCTGTTCGGCGAACCACTTGGTGGCTCCCATCACGCTCGCCGGCCGAACCGCCTTGTCCGTCGAGATCAGGACGAACCGGTGCACCCCGGCGCCGACCGCGGCATCGACGACGTTCGCCGTCCCTAACACGTTCGTGAGGACCGCCTCCTCGGGATGGGCCTCGAGCACAGGCACGTGCTTGTGGGCCGCGGCGTGGAAGACGACCTCCGGTCGCACCTCGACGAACAGCCGGAGGATACGGTCGCGGTCCCGGACGTCGGCCAACGTCCCCGTGACCCCCCTCGTCCCGTCGAGCTCGGTGAGGACGTCGTGGAGGTGGGGCTCGTCGTGGTCGAGCAGGCAGAGCGATGCCGGGTCGAACCTGGCCACCTGACGCGCGATCTCTGAGCCAACCGACCCCCCGGCCCCGGTGACCAGGACCCGCCGACCACGAAGGATGGCCCCAACGGCCTCCAGGTCGATCTGCACTTGCTGCCGGCCCAGGAGGTCCTCGATGCTGAGGTCCCGGATGTCCCGGGCCGTGATCCGGCCTCCCACGATCTCGCGAACCGAGGGGAGGACCCGAAGGGATACGCCGGCCTCCTCGCACAGGGCGGCTACGTCGCGAACCACCTCCCCTGTAGCCGAGGGGATGGCCAGCAACACCTGATCAACCCGCAGGCGGGCTGCGAGGGGCGGTATGGATGCTCGGTTCCCGAGGACCGGTACCTCGTAGAGGGCTCGCCCGATCTTCCTGACGTCGTCGTCGACGATCCCCACGGGATCGAGGCCCAGGGACGGGTTGCCCCGGATGTCTTTGAGGACCATGGCCCCTGCGTCCCCCGCCCCCACCACGAGGACCCGCATCCGA
>JBOGVI010000509.1:0-3764 GCA_050692695.1 Actinomycetota bacterium | reverse complement strand
GGCCGGACGAGACCCGTCCTTGCCCAGTAGTCGAGCTGTCGGTAGCTGATGCCGACGATCCGGCACACCTCTGGGACGCGATATCCCTGCTCGGCCATCACAACTCCGTAATTACGACGGCGTCGCTTAGGCTATGTCGTGGCGTTCGGCGTGTCAATCACCGAAGATCTCGCAGATTCTTTCCCTGCATGGCATCTGGGGTTTCGTGGAACGGAGCGTCAAGAACCGGCCGCGCTTGCGCGACACGTCGGCGATCTTCGGGTAAATCTACGCCGCCGTGCGTCACCCGAACACGACGGGAAACCGTCGTGCCCGACGGGCCACGCTGATCCTCCTGATCCTCGCCACCCTGGTGTTCGGAGGGACGGCGGCTTACCCGAAGTCCTCCGGGTTCACGTTCTCGAGGAACTCGCGGAACTTCTCGACCTCATCCTCGTCCTCTCCTGCCGGGATGAGGATGGAGGCCTCGCTCAGGACCTCCTCGCTGGCGTAGATCTTGCAGCTGATCCGTACCGCCAGCGCGATGGCATCGCTCGGCCGGGATGAGATCTCGTACGAGGTGCCGTTCCGTTGCATGTTGATGACGGCGTAGAACGTTCCCTCCCGGAGCTCCGTGATGACGATGTTGTCGACCTGCACCGACATCTCGTCGAGGATGTTCTTCAGCAGGTCATGGGTCATGGGGCGGGGCGTGACCACGCCCTGGAGCGCGAGGGCGATGGCCGCCGCTTCTGCCTGGCCGATCCAGATGGGGAGGAACCGTTCCCCCTCCGCCTCCCGCAGGAGCACGATTGGCTGATTGGTCGGCAACTCGATCCGAACACCCGCGAGACTCATCTCGATCATGGCTCAAGCTGCAATCTAGCCCTCCCCTCCCGGTCCGACAACCTCGGCCTCCGCATCCTCGGGTGGGTCGGAGGGGGGCGGCGGCGGCGCTCCCCGGGCGAGGTAGGGCACGAGCAGATCGGGCTGCGCCGCGAGAGCCGCAACGTCTTGCACCGCAAGGATATCTGGCACGTTTCGGAACCGCTCTTGGAAGTCCAGCCCGTAGCCCACCACGAACACGTCGGGACAGTCGAACCCGACGTACCGCAGCGGGAGCGGCGTGATGCGGCGCGCCGACTTGTCGAGGAGGGCGCAGACCTCAACCGACGCGGGGTGGCGGGATTCCAACACCGAGATCAGGTACGAGAGGGTGAGGCCCGTGTCGACGACGTCCTCGACGATCAACACGTGGCGCCCGCCGATGTCCTCGTCCAGGTCCTTCACGATCCGGACCCGGCCCAAGGACTCCGTGGCTCCCCCGTACCGGGAGATGGACATGTAGTCGATTGAGACCGGCAGGCGGATCTGCCGGAACAGGTCGGCGAGGAATACCGAGCCGCCCTTCAGGACCGAGATCAGGACGGGCGCGCGCCCCTCATAGTCCCCGGTGATGGTGCGGCCAAGCTCCTCGATCCGCCGGCGGATGTCCTCGCGCCCGAACAAGACGCGCACGACGTCCGACACCGGGCGCGATGGTAGCAGAGGACTCACCCGAGCAGGGCGGACAGGACGCTCGAGACGGCCTCCAGGACGGCCGAACCTGCCCGTCGCCACCACGGGCCTGGCTCCGCCGGCGGCGGGCCCGGCACGTCCGCCACGACCAGTGGAACCCTCCCCATGCTCATGTCGGGCGTGGATACGGTCACGAACCCCACGGTCTCCCCGGCCTCCGGCGGAAACGTCACGCCGGGCCGCAGCGTCACCCTGCGTCGAACCACGGCGTCGACGGCGACCAGGGCGGAGAGCGATACCCCCGCGACCACCTGCACCTCCCGGCCGGCGATGGGGACCGCGCCGAAGGGCCGGCCCTCGCGCACCAGCTCCCGAAGCTCGAAGGCGGCGAACCCGTGGTCGAGCAGCGCGGCCGCGTCGGAGAAAGGTTCCCCCGGCTCCCCCAGCACCACCGCCACCAGACGGACTCCGTCGCGCTCGGCCGCAGCCACCAGGCAGAACCCGGCAGGGGTGGTGAAGCCGGTCTTCCCACCGATGGCCCCCGGGTACAACCACAGAAGGACGTTTCGGTTCTGGATCACGCGCGACGGACCGGACGGCGACGGGATCTCGCGGAACCGGGTCGCCACGATCGTCTCGAACAACGGATGCGCGAACGCGGCTCGGGTCATGGTCACAAGGTCTCGCGCGCTGGAGAAACCCGTGTTGTCGAGGCCGTTCGGCGAGGCGAACCGGGTGTTCCGCAGACCCAGGCGGCTGGCGTGCTCGTTCATCCCGGCAACGAACGCCTCCACCGTACCCGAGACATGCTCCGCCAGGGCGATCGCGGCGTCGTTCGCCGATTGAAGGATGAGCGCGTACAGGAGGTCCTCCACCGTGATCCGCTCTCCGGCCACCAGGCCGAGCTGCGAGATGCCCGTTCCGGTTCGGCCCGCTGCGGCCTCCGGGCTCACGGTGACGACGTTCGCGGGGTCCGTTCGCTCCAGGACCAGAAGGGCCGTCATGATCTTCGTGACGCTTGCGATGGGACGACGTTGGTCAGGATCGCTCTCGTACAGGGCCTGGCCGGTGCCGAGGTCGGCCAGGATGGCGGAGGCCGCCCGGATTTGGGGCGGCTGCCGGGACGGTCCCGGCGTACGGAGCGCGGTGGGGAACGGTGACGGCGACGTCCCGCCGCCGGGGACCGGGACCAGCGTGGGCGGGGGCGGCTCGAGGGATTGAGCGAGCCCGATGGCCGGGAGCGCCACCGGAAGCGCCAGGAGCGCCAGGAGCGCGGCGGCACCCCTGCGCCGGGCCCCGCGTGCCTTCCTCACGGCCGAGCGGCTACGGAGCCGTGAGGTACTGCCGCAGGTTGTTCCGGAGCAGCGCCTGTTTGAGCTTTCGAGACGCCCTGGACAGCTCGCCGAGGGAGCCCGCCGCCAGCTTCCGGGCATCGGGGTTCCGCTGCCGGAGCTGCGGCATGATGATTGACTCGAAGAACGTCGCCTCGCGATCGGCGAAGTGCCGGTACATCGTGAGGTGCCGAGGCTCGACGCCGTACTTGAACAAGTCCTTGACGATCGACAGCACGATGTAGTCGTCGCCGTTGTAGTACTTGGCGGAGTCGGGCCCGTGCGAGTTGATCAAGCCGAAGGACTCGAGCTCCTTGATCCGCTCCTTGTCCACGCCGGTCGCCGTCGACATCTCCTCGACGGACATCTGAAGGCCGGTGGGAGGCTCGGCCAGGCCGTCGTCAACCTCCGGCTCGGCCGCCGCCCGGTCCCCCGCCATCGTCCCGGGGCCGGCCTCCTGCGTGAGCAGACGGTCCTTGATCACCTTGAGCGGCAAGTACTCGTCGCGCTGCAACCGCAGGATGTGCTTCAGCCGCGCGACGTCCTTGTCGTAGAACTTGCGGTAGCCGGAGGGCGTCCGCTCCGGCTCGATCAGCCCCTCCGACTCGAGGAACCGGATCTTGGAGATCGTGATGTCGGGGAACTCGGTCTTGACCGAAACCAGCACCTCCCCGATGGACTGGTAGTTTCGTGTCGCCATCGCTTACTCCCCTGCCTGGAAGAACGCCAACTTGAACTTCCCGATCTGGATCTCGTCCCCCGTCGCGAGCTTGGTCACCTCGACCCGCTCGCGGTTCACGTACGTTCCGTTCAGGCTCCCGGCGTCGCGGACGAACCACGCTCCGTCGGGCCTGCGCTCGATGATCGCGTGCTGGCGAGAGACCGTGATGTCATCCAGGAACACCGCGCTCTCGGGGCTTCGGCCTGCGTTGGTGG
>JBOGVI010000508.1:0-7549 GCA_050692695.1 Actinomycetota bacterium | reverse complement strand
CAGGAGCTGCTTGGACTGGGGGTCGCCGCCCCGCCGGTCCACGAACTTCGTGGTGCGTTCGAAGTACTCCTCCTGCATCTCGATGGCGGTGAGCTCGCGACCGTTGGTCAGGCGCACGCGCTTTCGGGACGCGATGTCATGTGAGATCTCGCGGATGGCTCGGATGGGGTTTTCCAGCGAGAGGTCGCGCATCACAGTGTTGGCCTCGACCATCCGAAGGACCAGGTCGGTGATGCCCACCTTAAGGAAGGTGGTCCACTCGTTCATGTTCGAGTCGCCCACGATCACGTGGAGCCGGCGGAACCGCTCGGCGTCAGCGTGGGGTTCGTCCCGGGTGTTGATGATGGGGCGCGACCGCGTGGTGGCGGACGAGACGCCCTCCCAGATGTGCTCGGCACGCTGCGCGATGCAGAACTGCGCCCCCCGCGGCCCGTGGAGCACCTTCCCGGCCCCTGAATAGATCTGCCGGGTCACGAAGAACGGGATCAGGATGTCGGCCATCCGGGCGAACTCGCCCTGCCGGGCCACCAGGTAGTTCTCGTGGCACCCGTAGGAGTTTCCCGCCGAGTCCGTGTTGTTCTTGAACAGGTAGACCTGGCCGGAGATGCCCTCCTCGTGCAGGCGGACCTCGGCCGCCGCCAGGAGGGCCTCCAGGATCCGCTCCCCCGCCTTGTCGTGGGCCACCAGGTCGGGGATGGAATCGCACTCGGGGGTGGCGTACTCGGGGTGGGACCCCACGTCCAGGTACAGCCGGGCCCCGTTCTCCAAGAACACGTTGGAGGACCGGCCCCAGTGCACCACCCGGCGGAACAGGTACCTGGCCACCTCGTCCGGGGACAGCCGGCGCTGGCCCCGGAACGTGCAGGTCACGCCGTACTCGTTCTCAAGGCCGAAGATACGTCGGTCCACGAGATGAGTGTAGGCCCGCCCGGGACGAACGGGCGGAGCTACCCGGCCAGGATCCCCTCGACCTCCTCGTCCGAGAGGCGACGGAACTTCCTCCGCTGGGGCCTGGTCCGGTCCAGCACGCCCGCCTCGATCGACGACGGCTCGATCTGGCGTCCCTCGGCGCTGGACAGCGCGCTCACGGCCTCCCGGGTCGCCGTCGGCAGGTCCCACCCCTCCTGGTAGGTACCCTTCAGGGCCTCCGTGAGCGTCTCCGCGTGCCCGCCGATGCCGACGAACCCGTGCTCGTCGCTCACCGTCCCGTCGAACAGGATGTGGTACAGCTCGTTCCGGCCGTGGTCGTCGGCCACCTCGGCCACCAGGATCTCCACTTCGTACGGCTTCATCTGCTGGGTGAAGATGGTCGAAAGTGCCTGCGAGTACCCGTTCGCGATGTCTCGTGCCCGGACGTCCTCTCGGTCGTACGAGTACCCGCGGACGTCGGCCAGGCGGACCCCGGCGATGCGGAGGTCCTCGAACTCGCTGTACTTCCCCACCCCGGCGAACGCGATGCGGTCGTAGATCTCGGAGATCTTGTGCAACGTCGCGCTGGGGTTCTCCGCGACGAACAGGAGCCCGTCCGCGTATTCCAGTCCCACCACAGACTTGCCCCGGCCGATGCCCTTGTGGGCGAAGTCCGAGCGGTCCTTCATGAGCTGCTCGGGCGGGACGTAGGGCATCCAGGACATCAGGACCGTCGCCTTCCGGAGCTCCCGCCCCGGCTTGCGCCTCGCTCCCCCACCACCGCCTCGTACGCCGACCGCACCCGTTCGTCCGGGACCTCGTTCACGCCCTGAGACGTCACGAGCAGGACGGTGGGGAAGATCCCCCGGGCGGGGTCGGGCCCGCCGGTGGCCACGTCCTCCTCGGCGGCGTCCAGGAGCCCCTCCACGGCTACCCGGATGGCATCGTCCTCGGACAGGTCCGGGCGCCACCGCTTCTTGAGCGAGCTCTTGGCGGGACGGCCACCTGAGCCGGTGGCTTGGTAGTCGTCCTCCTCCCACCGTCCGCCGGTAGCGTCGTAATAGAAGATCCGACCCTCGCCACGGCGCTCGTCGTACC
Source organism: Actinomycetota bacterium (assembly GCA_050692695.1). GTDB lineage: Bacteria > Actinomycetota > UBA4738 > UBA4738 > HRBIN12 > AC-69. The sequence continues at coordinate 5,542 of JBOGVI010000508.1, read as the reverse complement.
CGCCGAACAGCGGCACCACGACCAGGCCCTGAAGGGCGAGCGGGAAGTTCCCCCGGATCATCTGGGCCAGGCGGTTAGCTTTCCCCTCGAGCGACAGCCGGTCGCCCGTGATCTTCTCGTAATGCTCCAGCTCGAGCTGAAACAGCTTGACGATCTCCACGGCCTGTCCCGCCACGCCGGCAATGGCGATGGCCGAGTAGTCGTCGGCCGGGAAGACCTTCTCGATGCGGTCATCGGCGACGGCGAAGCCCTCGATGGCCCGGCGGTCGCCCGCGAACACGACCCCGCCGGCGAACTTCAGGCCCAGCACGGTGGTCCCATGGGGAGCCGGCACGTCGCCGCCGGACGATGCCCCGGCGAGCCGGTGAACGAGTTCCGGGTGGGTCCGGGTCACGAGGTCGAAGAAGCTGGGGTTGGCGCCGATAGGGCCTCCCCCGCCAAGCGGGAGGCCGGGCGGATCCTCCTTCATTCCCCGCCCTTCTGGACGTAGCTCTTGATGAACTCCTCGGCGTTCTCCTCGAGGACCGAGTCGATCTCGTCGAGGATCTCGTCCATCTCCTCCTTGAGCTTCTCGCCCTTGGAGGCAGCCTGGACCTGGCCCGCATCGCCCTCGGCCCCGCCCTCCCCCCCGGCTTTCCGTTGAGTCTTCTTCTGTTCCTGCTCCTGCGGCACGACTCGCACTCCTTTTTTAGGCTCTGGCCCGTGAGGACATTCTAATGGGGGCCCGACAGGGCTCGAGGAGCCCGCGTCAGGAGGAGCCGTGTCAGGACTGGAGCAGGTCGACTAGCGTCGCCGCGTCAGGCGCGCGCTCCAGCAGGTCCTCCACGTGCTCCCGGGTCCCCCGAAGCGGCTCCCGCATGGGGATACGCTGGAGGGCTTCCCGGCCGACGTCGAAGATCATCGAGTCCCAGGAGGCGGCGGCGATGGCGTCTGGGTACCTCGCGATGCACCGGCCCCGGAAGTACGCCCTGGTGTCCCCGGGCGGCTCCATCACGGCCCGCTCGATCTCCTCGTCGGCGATCAGCCGCTCCATCTTGTCCGTGGCCACCAATCGGTGGTACAGGCCCTTGTCCCGCCGGACGTCGTGGTACTGGAGGTCCACCAGCCGGAGCTTGGGGTCTGACCAGGCCAGGTTGTCCCGCTCCCGATACGCCTGAAGGACCCGGTACTTGGCCGTCCAGTCCAGCACCCGGTGCAGCGAGAGCGGTTCCACCTCGAGGGCCGAGAGGGTGGCCTCCCACCGCTCGAGGAGGTCACGGTTGCCCGGCGAGTCGTCCTCCTGCTCCACGTACTTCTTGGCCCGCTCCAGGTACTCCCACTGGATCTCCACGGCCGTGAGGCGCCGCCCGTCGGCCAGTCGGACCGTGGCGGTGCACGAGATGTCGCGGGACACCTCGTGGAGGGCCGCCACCGGGTTTCCCATGGTCAGGTCGGGGAGGTAGTCGTCCTCGATCATCTTCAGCACGACGGCGGTGGTTCCGACCTTCAGGTATGTGGCCACCTCGCTCATGTTCGCGTCGCCGATGATGACGTGGAGCCTCCGGTACTTGTCGGGGTCGGCGTGGGGCTCGTCGCGAGTGTTGATGATGGGTCGCTTCAGCGTGGTCTCAAGGCCCACCTCGGCCTCGAAGAAGTCGGCCCGCTGGGTGAGCTGGAACCGGTGGCGGTCGCGCTCGTCCCACGGCGCTTCGGCCCCCAGCTTCCCTGCGCCCGTGAACACCTGCCGCGAGACCAGGAACGGCGTGAGGTCGCGAACGATGTTGGCGAACGCCGTTCGCCGGTCCACCAGGTAGTTCTCGTGGGTCCCGTAGGAGTTCCCCTTGCCGTCGCTGTTGTTCTTGTAGATGGCGATGCGCTGGCCGGGCGGGAGGATGTGATGCAGCTCCTCCAGCGAGCGCTCCAGCACCCGCTCGCCCGCCTTGTCGTGGACCACCAGCTCACGCGCGCCCGAGCACTCGGGTGTGGAGTACTCGGGGTGCGCGTGGTCCACGTAGTACCGTGCACCGTTCGACAGGATCACGTTGGCCAGGCCGAGGTCCTCCTCGGCCGGCTCGTGGACCTGGACCGGCTCGAACCCCCGCGCATCGCGGAGCGGCGACTCCTGCTCGTAGTCCCACCGGATCCGCCGAAGCGCGCCGGCGTACGTGCTGATCAGCAGTGAAGACGACAGCACCGGGTTGAACTCGGGGAAGCCGACCGCCGAGATGCCGTACTCCGTCTCGGTCCCGATGACCTTGGGGATGGCCATCCCGTGAGCTTACAGGTATTGCCCCGCGGCCACGCGCTCGACCTGCCGGCCCTCGGCGCCGCCGTCGCCGAGCAGGGTGCGGACGTAGACGATCCGCTCGCCCTTCTTCCCCGAGATACGGGCCCAGTCGTCGGGGTTCGTCGTGTTCGGAAGGTCCTCGTTCTCCTTGAACTCGTCCCGGATGGCGAGCAGGAGGTCCTCGCCCTTGATCCCCTTCTCGCCGGTGGACAGGAAACGCTTGATGGCCTCCTTCTTGGCCCGCCGGACGATGTTCTCGATCATCGCCCCCGAGTTGAAGTCTTGGAAGTACAGGACCTCCTTGTCACCGGAGGCGTACGTGACCTCCAGGAACCGGTTCTCGTCCGATGAGGCGTACATCCGGTCCACCGTGACCTGGACCATCCGGCGTACTGCCGGCACCACGTCGCCACCGGCCCGCCCGATCTCCTCAGGGTGGATCGGGACGCTCGCGGTCAGGTACTTCGACATGATGTCGGCCGCCTGGTCGGCGTTGGGCCGCTCGATCTTGATCTTCACGTCGAGGCGCCCGGGCCGCAGGATGGCCGGGTCGATCAGGTCCTCCCGGTTCGAGGCACCGATCACGATGACGTTCTTCAGGGTCTCCACGCCGTCGAGCTCCGACAGCAGCTGCGGCACGATGGTGTTCTCCACGTCGGACGAGATGCCGGAGCCGCGCGTGCGGAAGATGGAGTCCATCTCGTCGAAGAACACGATGACCGGCAGGCCCTCTTCCGAACGCTCCTTGGCCCGCTGGAAGATCTGGCGGATCTGCCGTTCGGTCTCGCCCACGTACTTGTTCAGCAGCTCCGGCCCCTTGATGTTCAGGAAGTACGAGTGGGCGTCGGGCCGGCCGGTGCGCTCCCGGACCTTGTCGGCCAGGGACTTGGCCACCGCCTTGGCGATGAGGGTCTTGCCGCAGCCCGGCGGGCCGTACAGCAGCACGCCCTTGGGTGCCTCGAGTTCGTGCTCCTGGAACAGCTCCGAGTACAGGAACGGCAGCTCCACGGCATCCCGGATGGCCTCGATCTGGTTCTCCAGGCCCCCGATGTCCTCGTAGGAGACGTCGGGGATCTCCTCCAGGACGAGCTCCTCGACTTCCTCCTTGGGCAGGCGCTCCAGGGCCACGTTTGACCGCCGGTCGATCAGCAGCGGGTCGCCGGCCCGGATCGGCTCGTCCCGCAGCGCCTCCGCGAAGGTCGCCACCAGCTCCTCGTCGCCATGGCCGATCACGATCACCCGCTCGCCATCGAGACGCTCCTTGACCTTCATGACCTCGCCGCCCACGTCGGGCTCCAGGATCTCCACCACGTTCAGGGCCTCGTTCAGGATGACCTCGGCTCCCCGGCGGAACTTCGCGGCCTCCAGCTCCGGCGCCACGTTCACACGCATCTTGCGTCCGGCAGTGAACACGTCCACGGAGCCGTCCTCGTTCGTCCCGAGGTACACGCCGAACGTCGCCGGGGGCTGGCTGAGCTTCTCGACCTCCTCGCGGAGCGCCTCGATCTTGTCGCGTTCGGACTTCAGCGCGGAGGTGAGCTTCTCGTTCTGGGCCGCCGCGCGCGAGAGATCGCTCTTCGTCTCGAGCAGCTTCTCCTCGAGGATCTTGACCTGGCGGGGCGCGTTCGTGAGCCGGCGACGGAGCAGCGCGACCTCGTCCTCGAGGAACTTGACCTGGGTCTGGAGCTCGTGGAGCTGCTTCTCGTAGAGCTCCTGCTCTTCGCGCGGATCCGGCCCGGGCATTCCTTCACCTCCCGCGTAGGGGCAGAGTATACGTCCCGTCCCCTCGTCAACCGAGGAGCCTCGGGGGGCGCCCTACGCCCACTGATACGTTGTCGTCCCGGAAGGGGGTTGGCCTTAGTCCCCTCGCCCGATCAGTCCGAGACGGCGACCCGGCGGGCCACCGTGATGAACCCCGTATGACCCACCATGCGGTGATCGGGCCGCACGCTCCGCTCGGTGACGTGCCACGGCCGCTGGAGGATCTCGAACGTGCCGACGTGCTCGAACCCGTGCGCCTGGAGGGCCAGGACGGTCGTCTGGACCTGGACCACGGTGGGGAGGTACGTGCAGACGATGCCGCCCGGCTCGAGGGCTCGGACCACCCGGTCGAGCAGGGCCCATGGCTCCGGCAGGTCCAGCACGACCCGGTGGAAGGTCTCCCCGGCTTCCGGTGCATCGCCCACGTCGCCCTCGCGCAGCTTCAGCCACTCCGGGACCTTCCCGAAGAAGGCCTCGACGTTTCGGACGGCCTTGGCGTGGAACTCCGGCCGGATCTCGTAGGAGACCACGCGGCCCTCGGCCCCGACGGTCCGGCACAGGGCGATGGTCAGCGCCCCGGAGCCGGTGCCGGCCTCGAGCACCCGCGCCCCGGGGAACACGTCGGCCTCCATCATGATTGCCCCGAGGTCCTTGGGGTAGACGACCTGGGCGCCCCGGGGCATCTTCAGGACGAAGTCGGCCAGGCGCGGCCGGAAGCACGTGAAGGCCATCCCCCCCGTCGAATGCACGCGGGTGCCCTCCTCGGAGCCCACGATGAGGTCGTGAGGCACGGCGCCCCCGTGCGAATGCCAGGTCTCCCCGGGGCGCAGCCGGAGCAGGTACCGGCGGCCGCGTGCGTCGATCAAGAGCACCCGCTCGCCGGGCTCGAACGGCGCGCTCAGGACCCGCCCCTCCGGCCGCCCGCGGCCTCGATGTGACGTGTACACAGCCCGACCTTCATCGGGCCAAGGCTAGCGCACGCCAAGGACACGAATGTCGCTCAGGTCTGCGGAACGGGGTTCACGCCGAGCGTAACGGTTACCGTGCGGCGATCCCCGTCCGGACCCACCAGCTCGACCCGCACGTCGTCGCCGGGTTCGCGGCCTCGGATCAGCTCGCCCAGCTGCTCCGAGCCTCCGACCGCTTTGCCGCCGAAGGCCACGACCACGTCGCCCACCCGGACCCCTGCCTGATCGGCCGGGCCGTCCGGGACCACGTACACGATGGCGGCGCCCTCGTCCACCGGCGGCGAGAACTCGAACTGGACCTGTGGGTCCGAGGCGTCCGCCGAGGTGACGCCGAGGAAGGCAACCGGGGCGGAGGGGTTGTCCGCGGCCTGGAAGATCGTGGGTTTCACCGGGTTGATCTGGATAGCGAACCCGACGTTCTCCGCCGTGCCGGCGCCCGCCGTGTTGATCCCGACCACCCGCCCTGCCAGGTCGACGAGAGGGCCGCCGGAGTTGCCCGGGTTGATGGCGGCGTCGGTTTGGATGACATCTGTGTACGTGCGCTGCC
>JBOGVI010000507.1:0-7523 GCA_050692695.1 Actinomycetota bacterium | reverse complement strand
CCCGGGGGCCGGTCGCGTCCGGCGCGCGTCGATGCAGGCTAGTCACCCGTATAGCGGAAGATCCACAAACCGCTGTCGCGGTCGCTCATCAGGAGGAGCGGCGCGCCCCTGCCGGCGGGGTTCAGCGCTTGGGTCGGCTCGACCCCCCAGAAGTCGTTGCCGCCCTGCGCGATGAAGTGCCCGACCTCCTGGATCCCATTCTTCCCGAACTTGGCCACCCGGAACCCGGCGTCGTAGTACGAGAAGTACGCCAGGTTGACGTTGGCCCGCGGGTCGGTCTGGACCTCGTGGACCGTGAGGTTTCCGAACCCGTTCTGGAACGCGGGGTCGAGGCCCTCGGACACGGCGTAGGCGTCGATCTCCGCCAGGGTGCTCGCGTTCAGCAGGTGGACGTAGCCCCACCCGTCGAACACGCCCCCGACCGCGGAGATCGTCTCGCCCAGGGTTCCCTTGGCCGGCATGTCCAACGTGTCGCCGCCCGTGTACGCGGGCGGATCGTTGAACAGGTTGTGCATGGCCCGGTGGCCAATACACCCGGCCGCGGCCGTCTCGTCGATGGGGCTGCCCTGTCCGCCGCAGATGAACCCGTCGGGAAGGAGCCCGAGTCGGCTGCCGGCGTGGCTCTGGCCGATGAAGACCATGGTGTAGCCGGCCAACTCGCCGGTATGGATCTTGTCCGAGAAGAAGCACACGCCGCGAGTGAAGACGATGGCGTCCGCCCCGGTCTGGGCCTTCGTCACGCTGGCCAGGACCTCGTTGCGGTCGCCCGTGCCGTTCCCGTCGACGTCCTCGTTGCAGCCGGAGCCACCCCAGACCGTGGTGCCTGAGAAGCCGCCGGGGAACAACGTGTTGATGTCCGGCGTGAACCCGAACTCGCCGCATGGAGTGGCGCCGGCGTTCGGCCCGGTCTCCACGGCGCAGCTCGTCCTGGTTGGGGAGAAGTCCTCGTCGGTCCCCAGGAAGAACTGATTGTTCGAGCTCCACCAGGCCTGGTGGGCGTTCCCTTCTGGGATATCGAAACCCGTGAGCGGGTCCGGTGTGGGGTAGTCGGAATCGTTCACGAACACTGGCGTCGTCGGGTCAGTGACGTCGAGGATCACCCAACCGGCGTCCCAGTAGGAAACGAGGGCCAGCCACTTCGTCCCGATCTGCTTGATCTGAAAGTCGTGGTTGAAGACGGTGTCTCCGTTGGCCAGCGGCGACTGGGCGGCCGGCCAGTCGTTGAACCCGGTCTCCGACGCCATCACCGGGTTGCTGGGGTCGGTGATCTCGATGATGTCGACGTCTGCGACCTCCTGGTTGTCGGCCATCATCGCGAAGGCCCGGCCAGTTGCCGGCGGGTTCGCCCCAGGCACATACCAGGCGAACGTGCTGTGCACCGAGTGCACCCCGTTGATGTTCGGCGAGGCGGCTGGGGTGTTGTCACCCACGCCGCCGGCCAGCTTCACGGGGTTCAGAGGATCGGTCACGTTCCAGAGGGAGATCCCGCCCTCGAACGGCTGCGCTCCGTCACAGGGCTCGTTGTTGTGGAGGAGGACGTCGCCGGTGAAGTCCTCGGTTTCCATGTGGATGGCCTGGACACCCTCGCCGACGTAGCTGTTGGCGTGAGCGGGGATGAACTCAACCTTCGTGGGGTTCGCAGGGTCGCTGATGTCCACCACGTGAACGCCGGTTCCCTGCGCTCCCGGCCTGCCGGCGCACTCGGGGTTGAAAGCGCCAAGGTAGGCGTAATTCCCGAAGGTCCCCACGTCGCTGATGCCACCGGCGACGTTCGTCAGGTCTTCCATGCCGACGAGCGTGACGTTCTCGCTGGACGCCGGGAGGTGTCCTCCGGCGCCGCCGTGCTGATGTTCGTCGAGCGCCTCTGCGGCTTCGATGGGGCTGTCCACGGCGGCGTCGTCGGTCTCCCTCGGGGGATCGGGAGACGCGCCGGCACTCGAGACCGGCAGGAGTAGTCCAAGGAACGCCGCCAGGACGAGAACGGGTCTGCGCAACTGCATGTGCAGCACCTCCTTCGGGGGCAGGACGTGTTCGGCCTGCATCGATGCGCCTGGACCCGTGAACTTATGACGAAACGCGACCGGCGGTCAACTCGGATTCGTGCGGGCTCTCTCGACTCCGCGCGGTAAAGACCTTCCCGCCGTGGCGTGCCTAGAGATCGTGGACGGTGGGCCGTTCGGGCGGTCCACGCCGATCGGGCCGGCCAGTTCCCATAGGGCCCACCACCTGGGCGAGGACCTCCGTGGAAGCACGTCTAAGGACCGACACTGAACCTCCCCGAACCCGCCGCCCCACAGCCTCGCGTGCCTGGAACGAACTAGGGAACAACCGAGCGACTTCTCGAACGTACGTGTGCTCCTCTAGCGCGCGGAGGTAGGCAGGGTTCGACGAGCACTCCAGCATCCCTTTGCCCGTCATCGTGTACTGCATCCCGGTCCCCACGTCGAGGGCCATCCGGCCGGCCATGACCCGGTCGGCCCCGAGCATCGAGTGGGGGAACATGCCTGACGATGGCGCGGGCTCCGACATCGTCAAAGCCAACGCGAGGAACGCGACGAAGCCGGTCGTTACCAGCCCGATCAGCCACTTCACGAGCGCCGCCATCGATCCGTACCTGAGCTGACCGCGCCACCTTCGGGACCTTCGCCCCCAACGCCGGGGCCCGATGGACCCTCCCCCTGGTTCACGGGTAGCCGTTCCATGAGCCGGTAAGGAGGTCGCCGGTGCACCTTCGGCGGATCAAGGTCCTGGCCGTCGTCGTCCCGGCCGTCGGCCTGTTCGGCTACGAGTTCCTTCGGCACTTCGTCATCCAGCCCGCGTTCGGCGAGCGGGACCCCCATTTCGCCGAGCACGTCGTGTCGAGTGTCGTGCTCCTCCTCGCGGTGGTGACGTTCTCGTTCGCCATCTTCCGCCTGCTCGAGCGGCTCCACGACCAGCTCGTGGCTCTGAACGAGGCGGCCATCGCCGTCACGGCCGACCTTTCCGTGGACCGGGTCCTTGAACGCGTGGCGGAGCTTGCTCGCACGGTCGCGGGCGCGTCGTACGCATCGGTCCGGGTCGAACGCGAGCCGGCCAGGACCGTGGCGTCCGGCAGCCCCCCGCCGGGCGCCCAGACCCTCGCGCTCCCGATCGTGGTCAAGGGCGAGCGGCTGGGCGAGCTGGTCCTCGGCGGCCCACGGGGCGGAACGTTCAGGGAGTCCGACCGCCGGGCCCTGGAGACGTTCGCGACCCAGGCCGGCATCGCCCTGGAGAACGCCCACCTGTTCGAGCAGGTGCAGGAGCTGGTGGCCACCCGGGAGCGGGTGCGGATCGGGATGGACCTCCACGACGGGGTGGTCCAGGAGCTGTATGCGCTCGGGCTCAAGGTGGAGGACGCGGCCGAGTTGGCGCCGGCGGAGCCGGAGCGAGCGGCCGTCGTGATGCGCGAGGTGCACGGCGTGCTGCGGGGGGTCATCGGGGAGATCCGGGGGTTTGTCTACGACCTTCGGGACGGGGACCGGTCGGTGGAGCTTCGCCCGGCCCTCGAACACCTGGTGGACGAATTTCCGTCGGGCGGGCCAGCCGTCGTCCTCGAGGCCGTGGACGACCTACGCCTGCCCGCGGGCACGGCGGCGAACGTCCTGTACATCGTGCGGGAGGCCCTGGCGAACTCGATCCGCCACGCCGAGGCTTCCCACGTGTCGATCCGCGCCGCCGCGGACGGCGGCTCCCTCGCAGTGACGGTCGAAGACGACGGGCGCGGCTTCGATCCGGGTATGGCGCCGCAGGGGCTCGGCCTGCGCGACATGCGCGAACGGGCCGGATGGTCCCGGGGCCGGCTGTCCTTGCGTTCGGCGCCGGGCGAGGGGACCACGGTGCTGGTCAGGGTCCCTCACGAGGGTCCCAACGGGGCGGTCCGATGAGCGGGGTCTCGGTGCTCATCGTGGACGACCACGAGGTGGTCAGGGTGGGCCTCCAGACGCTGCTCGGGAGGCGGAAGGACCTGAGCGTCCTCGGGGCGGTCGGGACCGGCGCCGAGGCCGTCTCGGTGGCCGCGGAGAAGCGGCCGGACGTGGTGGTGATGGACGTCCGGATGCCCGGGGGGAGCGGCATCGAGGCCTGTCGCGAGATCCGGTCTCTCCTGCCCGACACGAAGGTCCTCATGCTCACGTCGTATGCGGACGAGGACGCCGTCCTGGCCTCGATCCTGGCCGGGGCGTCCGGGTACCTGCTCAAGGACACCACCGGCCAGGACCTGGCCGGGGCGATCATGCGGGTTGCGGCCGGCGCGTCCCTCCTGGACCCGGCCGTCACGGGGCTCGTCCTGTCCCGCCTCAAGGCCGAGCGCGGCCCTTCGGCCGGCGCGCTGTCGGAGCGCGAGCGGCAGATCCTGGAGCTCATCGCAGAGGGCAAGACCAACCGGGAGATCGGCCGGGCGCTGTTCCTGGCCGAGGGGACCGTCCGAAACCTGGTGAGCGGCATCCTGGCCAAGCTCGGCGTGGGAACCCGGGCCGAGGCAGCGGCGCGGTTCGCCCGCCGGGACCCGGGCGAGCCCTGACCCGGCCCCCCAGCACGTCGGTGCAGGTCGTGACACTCGACCCTGTCGGACGGCCCTACCGGCCTGCCGGCCCGCGGCTCACGCTGGGGCCATGGGTATCACCAGGCGGGACCTGCTGAAGGGAGCCGGGGTAGCCGCGGCGGCTGCCCTCCCGCTCGTGCCGAGGGTTGCGTCGGCCCACGGGGACGAGATGGAGGAAGGCCAGGAGCACGGCGGCTCCGCCGTCGAGTCCGAGCGCGTCCGGCGGTGGGCCATGGTCATCGACCTCCGGGCTTGCGACGGGTGCGCGGGCCTCGGCGTGCCGCCCCAGTGCACCCAGGGCTGCAACTGGGCCCGCTTCGTGCCCGAGGGCCAGCAGTGGATCGAGGTGTACGAGCAAGAGGCCGGTCACCTCGAAAGCCGTGGAAGCCACTTCCTGCCGGCCCCCTGCATGCAGTGCCAGAACGCGCCCTGCGTGAACGTCTGCCCGGTGGGGGCCACGTTCCACGCCCCCGAGGGGACCGTCCTGATCGACCAGGAACGCTGCATTGGGTGCCGGCTGTGCATGGCCGCGTGCCCCTACGACCGGCGGTTCTTCAACTGGAGCGAGCCGGTGCAGCCGCCGCAGGCGAAGGCGGCTCCCTACGACGTCCAGACGCAGGTTCCGGCCATCAAGGGCACCGTGATGAAGTGCGACTTCTGCACCGACCGGATGGCCGCGGGAGGCCTGCCGACGTGCGTCGAGATGTGTCCCCGGGGGGCCATCTACGTGGGCGACCTGGAGGAGGGGATCGCCACCAACGGCCAGCGGATGGCGTCGATGGAGGAGCTCCTCAGCCAGGACGGCGTGCAGCGCTACCGGGAGGACCTCGGCACGGAGCCCCGCGTCTACTACATCCCCGGCCACGGGGAGAACGCGTCCACCGACGGGGAGAGGGCGGAGGCATTCGCGGGACGCGCGAACCCCGGCGGCGGCCTCATGAAGGACAAGCTCGAATGGCCGTGGGCCCGGATCAACGCCGAGCTGGACAAGCTCGGGGTGACGTCCGCGGCGACGGAGGTCGGTCATGGATGACCTGACCCTCCGCAACGAGGTCGTCGAGACGGCGGTCGACGAACTCGAGCACACGGCGCTCGCACCGCTCCGCCGCACCGGCCCCTGGTACTACGTCTTGATCCTGGGCCTGCTCGTGATCGTCGGGATCGGTCTGTTCGCCTACACGATCCAGCTGCGGCGGGGACTGAAGGTGACCGGCATGGCCCCGACGCTGAACAAGGTGATGTGGGGCCTGTACATCACGAACTTCGTCTTCTTCATCGGTATCAGCCACGCCGGGACACTGATCTCGGCCATCCTTCGGGTCAGCCACGCCGGGTGGCGCACGCCGATCACGCGGATGGCCGAGTTCATCACGGTGGTCGCGCTGACCGTGGGGGCGCTGTTCCCCATCATCGACTTGGGGCGGCCCGACCGGATGCTGAACGTCCTCCGGTTCGGCCGGTGGCCGTCCCCCATCCTGTGGGACTTCTTCGCCATCGCCACGTACTTCGTGGGCAGCGTCATGTACCTGTACCTGCCGCTCATCCCGGACCTCGCGACCTGCCGTGACCGCCTGGCGGGCTCGATGTCGCGTCGCAAGCGGTGGTTCTACCGGACGCTCTCGCTCGGGTGGACCGGGTCGCGCGAGCAGAAGCAGAACCTGGCCGCCGCGCTCGGCTTGATGATGATCGTGATCATCTTCGTGGCTGTCTCGGTCCACACGGTCGTCTCGTGGATCTTCGCCATGACCCTTCGGACCGGATGGAACACCGCGGTCTTCGGCATTTACTTCGTGGCCGGCGCCATCTTCAGCGGGATCGCGACGCTGATCATCGTGATGGCAGTGCTCCGGCGCGTGTACCGCCTCGAGCGCTACATCACCCAGACCCACTTCGTGAACCTCGGCTACCTGCTCGCGGCGCTGGCGATGATCATGCTGTACTTCAACATCTCCGAGTTCGTGACGGCGGGCTACAAGCTGGAAGGGAACGAGCCCGTCTACCTCGGCCAGATCTTCACCGGCTCGTTTGCGCCCATGTACTGGTTCTACGTGTTCGCCGGGCTCCTGCTACCGGGGCTGGTCATGGTGTTCCGGCGCACGCGCACGGTCGCGGCCGTGGTGACGATCGCGATCCTCGTCGACGTCTCGATGTGGCTGGAGCGGTACATCATCGTGGTGGCGAGCCTGCGGGTGCCACAGATGCCGTACCCGAACCCGGCCCGCTACTTCCCGAGCTGGATCGAGATCGCCATAACGGCCGGATCGCTGGCCCTGTTCGCGCTGCTCATCGCGATCTTCGTGAAGGTCGTCCCGGTCCTGTCCATCTGGGAGATCCGGGAGCACGAGGGGGCGGAGGTCGTGCATCCGGCGTTGACGCCGGCGCCGGTCGAAGGGCTGGGCACGGGGGCGGTGATCCGGCCATGAGGCTCAGGCTCCTCGCGGTCGTCGCACTCGCGCTGCTCGGGGTGGTCCTGGCACCCGGCCCGGCCCTGGCGCACCCCGAGATGGAGGAGCCGCCGGAGGAAACGATGGTGACGGAGCCGGGCCACGGAGGCGAGGGCCCGGAGGAGGCGGAGATCCCGAACGTGGAGGTCCTCATCCCGGAGGAGGCCGGGCTGGGCGACACCATCACCGTGCGGGCGACCCTCACCGATCCGCACGACGGCGCCCCCATCCCGGACGCGCTCGTGATCTTCGAGGCGCCAGCGGTCTGGGGCGAGGAGTTCCAGGGCCACATGGTGATCGGCGCCGCCGCCACCGATCGAAGGGGCAGGGCGACGATCCGGACCGAGCTGCGGTCCTCGGGTGACGTCGAGATCACCGCCGTCTTCCAGGGCGGCGGCGGATTCGGCTCCGTCGAGGGGTCCGGGATGGTCGATGTCCACGGCGACGCCCAGCTGTACGAGCCGAAAGCCGGGCTCCGCATCCCCGGACTGAACCTGTGGGTCCTGGCCGCGGTGATCGGC
>JBOGVI010000506.1:0-3221 GCA_050692695.1 Actinomycetota bacterium | reverse complement strand
GCACGAGCGTACCGACCTGCTTGGCTTCCTCCTTCACGCCCTGGGCGTACAGGAACACCCCGGCGGTCGCCAGCGTGGCCAGGATCAGCGCCAGGACCACGACGAGTCCTCTACCCTTCATGACTATCCCCCCTGTGCGTTCTCGCCTTAGGTCTTTCGGCCGCCATGAGGCCGAGGTTTAGTCCACCAGCCGAACTCTTACGGCGCCACCGAGCGGGCTGTCATTGAGCCCGGCCACCGCCAGCTGGACGCAGAACACGTCGGACGAGACCTTGCCCGAACCCTGGCCCTGTCCCTGGCCGGTGCCGGATTTGCCGGTGAACGTGCAGTGCTCCTTGGCCTCCTGCCCCTTCCACGCCCCGACGACCCTCATCCCGACGAAGTCGACGACCGGGTAGGCTTCGCGGCCCGGGGTCTTGATCCACGGGTGGCAGGGCGCCGCAGTTCCGTCACATGCCACCACGGGGAAGTAGACGACCGGCGGGGGATCCATCTCGGCAGTAGTGTTGAGCCAGTCGACGATGGCCTTGATGCCGACGGCGCTCACCCCGCCCTGCGCGCACGCGTATGTGGGAATGTCGTTCCCAGCGGCGTCCTTCCACAGGACGGGCAGGAAGCCGTCGTCCCCTTCCAGTCCCATCCGGTTGATGTAGTCGACGAGGTCGTTCGCGCCGCCAGCGTTGGACGTGCACGCCATCGGGTTGGTGTCTTGGCCCTGCACCGGCCACCCCTCCGGGAAATCGAGGATCCCTCGGTTGCTCCCGGTGCCGCCAGGCACCTGTTCGAACGCGAACGCGCACTCGAGACCCGCGTAGCCCTCCTCATGGCCCTCGGTGCAGTCCTCCACCTTGAGCTGGTCCAGCTTGAGGGGAACCGGATTCTGCACGCCGAAGGTCCACTCCGCGGTGGCGGAGGCCACGACGGTCCCGGACGTGAACCCGAAGATCTGCGCGAAGAAGTACTCCTGGGGAACGCTGGCCGTCACGGTGACCTCGTTCTTGCCGTTCGGGTCCGGGTTGGGGACACCACTGCATTGGGCGGGGCCGGGATCGATCTGGAAGCCGGTCACCGTGGCCGCACCGTTGTTGTCAACGAGCAGGTCGGTGGCGGCTTGCTTCGCCGCCGCCTCCCCCTTGGCAAGCCCGCACTCCCGGGCCGCCGCGAGCGCGGCAGCATCGGCGCCGGCCACCATGTTGCGCTTGATCGCCACTCCGCGGCCGAGGTCGAACGTGAGCACCAGCATGCCGAGGAGCACCAGCAGGCAGATCGCCACCATCATCAGGACCGCACCGCGCTCATCGCGGGCGCGGATCAGCACCCCGGGCCGCCTTACTCGCATCGGAACACCGCCTTGATCGAGGACGTGATTGTCATGGCCCGCCAAAACGGGATGTTGACGTCGAGGGGCTGCTCCCAGGAGACCTGGACGTCCTGGCCCCGGTCGGTTTCCAGGCACCCGTCCGGGCGGGAGCCGCCCCCCTCGAGGACCTCGATGGCGGCGTCTTTCTCCGGATCGTACGGTGTCGCGGCCTGGTCGATCTCGTCCTGAATGACGCAGTCGCTGGTCGAGGCCACGGCGGCGCAACGGGCGCCCTCCCTGGCCGCACCCTGGTACACCTGGTACTGGCTCAAGACCCGACCGAACTCGATCGTGCCGAACAGGAGCAAGGCCAGGACCGGGAGGATGAGGGCGAACTCCGTCGCCGCCACTCCGTCCTCCCGTGAGACTCGCCTCATGATCGCTCTCATGGCGTCGTGTCGCCTCCGACGGTAAGGTTGTTGGGGCTACTTCGTCGGCCCCTCACTCTCCCCGACCTCGAGAGTGAGCGGCCGACGAGGCCGCTCGGTTATCGCTTTACGTGTTTGGTTGCACACCGCTCAGGGTGTCGGATCCCTTGTCGAACACAGCAGCGATGGCAGTCCCCAGAGCTGCGGCGGCGACGATGATCGCGAGTGCGATCAGAACGAGCAGAAGCGCGTACTCGGTCGCAACCGCACCGTCCTGCCGCGTTAGCTTGCTGAGCATGTCCGCCTTGAAGGTCTGGGCCTTGACGTAGAGAGCGAGAAGCATCTGTTCACCTCCCTTCGCTGACACTCGGCGCCCTTTCGGTGCCTTTATCGGTAAGTTAGGGGTTGCGCTTTACCGTGGGTATTCCGTCTTCCACGGACGGCATGTACGTACTTCTGCGTACGGCCCTGTCCATCTACTCGGGGATCCCTACCGAGACCAGGCCGGCGTGGGCTGCCGCCCGGATGGCGGCTACCCGGGTCCCCACCCCGAGCTTGGTGTAGATACGGGCGAGGTGCGTGGTCACGGTCCGCTCCCGGACGCCCAGTCGTATGGCGATCTGACGTGCCGTGAGGCCCTCCGCGGCCACCCTCAGCACCTCGCGCTCCCGTTCGGTCAAAGCGATCTCCACCATCCGGCGCCGTTCGATGCCCTCCGCGATGGCCCCCACCCATTCCGTGGGGGGCCCGGCAAGCACCATCTCCCGCGACGCGACCTTCCGCAGCGACTGGAGGAACTCCCCGGGGTCCGCGTTCTTGTCCACGAACCCGTCGGCCCCCGTGAACAGGGCCCGGGAGATCGCCGTGGGGTCCGCCTTGGCCCCGCACGCCAGGACGGCGATCCTGGGGAAGCGCTCGCGCATCGTTCGGATCAGCCAGTACGAGTCGTGCTCCCCGTCCAGTCCCAGCCCGACCAGCACGACCACCTGGCTCCGGCGGATGCGCCGGACCGCCTCCACGGCCTCATCGGCCGTGCCCGCCTCGGCCAGGACGTCGATGTCCGGGCGGTCCCCGATCAGCAGGGACAGCCCTGCCCGGACCACGGGGAGGGGGTCGACCACGACGACGCCGAGGCGCCGCGTGGGCGGCCGCCTCGGGACGGGCTCGTCGGAAGCCTGTGGTGTCTTCATCGCCGTGAATGCCATCGGCCCTCGGAGGCCCGGCCCCGCTCCCGGGGACGGCCACCGTCCCACTCGATATCGGCACCTGCCGCCTGCGGTATAGCCGGGCTCAGCGCAGGTCGATCAAACGGAGATCGGTGGCCCTGGCCAGGGCCTGCACCCGGTTCGAGGCCCCCAGCTTCCGATACAGCTTGGCGACGTGAGTCTCCACGGTCCGGATGGACACCCCCAGCCTGGTGGCGACCTGGCGCATCGTGAGGCCTCGGCTCAAGTGCCCCAGGACCTCGAGCTCCCGGGGCGTGATGCTGGGAA
>JBOGVI010000505.1:0-1949 GCA_050692695.1 Actinomycetota bacterium | reverse complement strand
GCCGACCAGGAAGAGCGCCGCGCCTGCCAGCCCGAAGAAGAGCATGGGCTTGCGGGCGAAGCGAAGCTGAAACCAGACCGAGAGGAGGTCGAACACCCCCACGGGAATCCGCCTCCAGTTGAACTTGGAGACCCCGGCGCGGCGGGGATGAAGCGGCACCGGCACCGAGGTGAGGCGGAAGCCGTCGGAGGCGGCGATGACCACCATGTAGCGGTGCCAGTCGGGACGGAACGGTACCCCCACCATCACGTCGCGCCGCCAGGCCTTGACCGAATTCAGGTCTTCCACCCCGATCCCGAACAGCCAGCGGCAGAGCCGGTTGTAGACCGAGGAGACGAAGGCCCGGTCGTATCTCCCCTGGCGGGTGCCGGTGACGATGTCGGCCCGCCCCTCGAGAATGGGAGCGACGAGGGCGGGGATATCCTGCGGCAAGTATTGCAGGTCCGCCGGGTAGAAGACGAACACCTCGCCTTCGGCGGCCTCGCTCGCGTTGCGGAGCGCCTCGGCGATGCCCCGCTGGCGGCGGTGTCGCACCGTACGCAGGAACGGGTATTGCCGGCCCAGCTCCTCGACGACCTCCGCGGTCCGGTCGCGCGAGCCGTCGTCCACCACCACGACTTCATAGGAGAAGGGAGCGGGATCGAGCGCCTCGGCGCAGAGCCGGGTGAATTCCGGCAGGTTCTCCGCCTCGTCCTTCGCCGGGACCAACACGCTCACGTCCACGAGCTGGCCCGCCGCGGGCCGGGTCATACGCGCTTCCGCATCCGGGCGGGCAAGATGCCGAGCTGATCGCGGTACTTTGCCACGGTCCGCCGGGCGATCTGGATCCCTTGCTCCTGGAACAGATGGACGATCTGCTGATCGGTGAGCGGCTTCGCGGGGTCCTCCTCGCCCACCATCTTCTGCAGCTTGGCGCGGATGGAGCGGGCGCTCGCCTCCTCCCCCGAGGCGGTGGCGAGCGCGCTCGAGAAGAAAAACTTGAGCGGCAGCACGCCGCGTGGCGTCTGGACGTACTTCTCGTTGGTCACCCGGCTGACGGTCGACTCGTGCATCCCGATCACTTCCGCGACCTCGCGCAGGGTGAGGGGCCTCAGGTACTCGACGCCCCTCTCGAAGAAAGGTCGCTGCCGGTCCACGATGAAGTTCATCACCTTGAGCATGGTCTGCCGGCGTTGCTCGATCGCCTGAATCATCCAGTTCGCCGAATTCATCCTGGTCGTGATGAATTCGCGGCTTTCCTGGGTCAGCTTGGACCGATCCCGCGCCAGCTCCTGATAGCTCCGGCTCAGCCGCAGGCGGGGCACGCCGGTGTCGTTCAGAAAGACGTGGTACTGACCGTCCACCTTCTCGACCACCAGATCGGGGATGATGTAGCCGTCGGACCGGGTGGAGAATTGCAGCCCGGGCTTGGGATCGTACCGCGCGAGCGTGTCGGCCGCAGCCTGGACCTCGCCCGGCTCCACCCCGTAGCGCTTGGACAGGTCGTTCCAGCGATGGGCCTTGAGGTCGTCGAACGCGTCCTCGACCAGCTTCCGGGCGACGCCGTTGGCCTTGGGGTCCTCCGTCATCTGCAGCAGGATGCACTCGCGGAGGTCGCGGGCGCCGACGCCGGGGGGGTCGAGACGCTGGATGATCCGGAGGGCCTCTTCGACTTCTCCCAGGGTGAAGTACGGGACGCCGGGGGCGACTTCGCCGGTGAATTCGGACGGAGAGGCCGCCACCACCCCGGTCGTTTTGCTCTCGCGCGGTGACGGCGCCTCGCGCTCTTCCTCCTCGTCGGCTTCGTCGTCCTCTTCCGCCCGCTGCACTCGCGACGCCAAGAGCTGATTTACCGATCGGAGCACTTCGTCGATCGGGGTTGCCAGGTAGCCCTCGTCGTTGATGTGGCCGAGCAGCTCCTCGCCCAGGACCTCCTGCCGGGGCGTCAGCTCCAGCAGGCGGAGCTGCTC
>JBOGVI010000504.1:0-3415 GCA_050692695.1 Actinomycetota bacterium | reverse complement strand
CCCCCGGACCCCCGACACCGAGGGGCTGATCGGGCACCGGGAGCTGGCCCTGATGAAGGAGGGCTCGCGCCTCGTGAACACGGCCCGCGGCGGCATCGTGGACGAGGCCGCTCTGGCAAAGTCCATCCAGGACGAACACCTGGCCGGCGCGGCCGTGGACGTGTTCGACGACGAACCGACTACTGACTCGCCGCTCCTCGCCTATGACCAGGTCGTGGCGACGCCCCACCTGGGGGCGTCCACCGTGGAGGCCCAGGACAAAGCGGGGACTGCCATCGCCGAGATGGTCCGCCTCGCCCTGATGGGCGAGTTCGTGCCTTACGCCGTGAACGTCTCGGCCGGGGCCGAGGTCGCCGAGGCGGTGCGGCCCTTCCTGCCTCTCTGCGAGAAGCTGGGCGCCCTCCTCACCGGCCTGGCCCAGGGGGCGGTGCGTTCGATCGAGTGCCAGTACCTGGGCAGGATCGCCGAGGCCGACACCCGGGCCCTTACCCTGGCCATCCTGAAGGGCGTGCTCCGGGGGGTCGTCCACGAGCCCGTGTCGTACGTGAATGCGCCGATCATTGCCCGCGAGCGCGGCGTGGCCGTCTCCGAGATGCGCTCGGCGCTCTCCAGCGATTACGTGAACCTGATCGCTCTGCGGGCCGAGACCGAGGACGGCGAGGTCTCGGTGGCCGGCACGCTCGTCGGGAAGCGGAACGCGGAACGCGTCATGCAGGTGCTGGGATACGACGTCGAGATGGTGCCGGCCACGTACATGCTGTTCTTTGCATACGAGGACCGGCCGGGCGTGATCGGTAGGGTGGGGACTATCCTCGGTGAGCACGAGATCAACATCGCCACGATGGACGTCGGGCGACCCTCGCGAGGAGGCACCGCGCTCATGGCGCTCACCCTTGACAGCGCGGTCACGCCGGAGATCGTGGAGGAGATCGCCACCGCTATCGGTGCCCCGAATGCCTGGTTCGTGGTCCTCCCCGACTAAGAGCACCCGGCCCTCCTGCGTCCCGCGCGGCTGGTACACTCCTCGCGCCATGAAGCGGCTCACGGTGATGTCCTCCAGCGTCACGCTCTGACGCGAACGCTCGCCGCCAGGCGGGCCCGGACCACTGTTCTCGCACGTCCCGATACCGCGTCCCGATGTAAGGAGTCGCTTCATGACCGCCCAACGCACACCACCGAAAACCGCGGTGCGCCGTCTCGCCGTCGCGCGCCTGATCTCCATCACCGGCGGGGCCGCCGCGTACACGGCGCTGATGTTCACGGTGTACGAGCTCACGGGGTCCCCCACATGGCTGTCTGCGACGCTGTTCCTCACGTTCGGCGTGAACGGGTTCGTCGCGCCGCTGGCCGGGGCCATCGGCGACCGGTTCGACCGCCGCCGGGTCATGATCGTGTCCGACCTTGCGGGCGTGGCCGCGTTCGCCGCCCTGGCCGCGACCCAGGACCCCGGGTGGCTGCTGGCCCTGGCCTTCCTCTCGGCCGTTGTGGAGACGCCGTTCTGGATGGCCTCGGGCGCGGCCATCCCAAACCTAGTCGAGCCTGAGGACCTGTCGTGGGCGAACGGCCTGGTTACGCTGGGCCGAAACGCCGGGATCATGGTCGGTCCCGCCCTCGGCGGGCTGCTCGTGGCGACCATCGGGCCGGGGTGGGTGTTCGGACTGAATGCACTGACGTTCGCCGTTTCGGCGGTCCTGGTCGTGAGCGTTCGGGCACCCTTCTCCGGCGACCGGTCCGAGGCGCACGAGCATCGGGGCCTCCGCGCAGGGTTCGTGTTCATCGCCCGGGACCGCCTGCTGCGGACCCTGGTGTTGGCCTGGACGGCCCTCGTGTTCGGCATGGGGCTGGTGATGGTGGCCGACGTGCCCCTCGTCGAGCAATTCGACGCCGGGTCGGTCGGCTACGGCCTGCTGATCACGTTCTGGGGGGCCGGTTCGGTCCTCGGCTCCCTCGCCGGCCGGTACCTGAACGAGGAGAACGAGCCGAAGGCCCTGTTCCTGGGGATGGTGGTGATCGCGGTCACCACTGGCGGGATCGCCGTCTCGCCCTGGTTCGCGCCGATCCTGGCGCTTGTCCTGGTGTCGGGCGTCGGGGACGCCGTGACGCTCGTGGCGGAGCAGGGGATCCAACAGCGCCGCACGCCCGACGCGGTGCGGAGCCGGGTGATGGCGGCGTCCGAGGGCCTGGTGAACCTGTCCTTCGTCGTGGGGCTGGCTTTCGCCGGGGTCGTGCTCCGGGCCGTCGGCCCACAGGGCGTGTACGCGATCGGCGGGTTGACCGGCGCGATCGGCGCCCTCGTCCTTCTGCCAGCGCTGCGCCGGGCCCGGGCATTCGGGCAGGCCGTGGACGTGATGGTCGCGGACGCCCCAGCGGAGCCGGAGGCGGTGGTACCCGCCTGTTAGTGGACGACGTCCGGGGGGAGGGGCAAACTCCGCACATGCCGACCGCCCCCGGACCGCCGTCCGCATCCTGTCGCTCGCGCGACTCGTCTCCCTGACCGGCAGCACCGCTGCATTTACGGCGCTCTTCCACACCCTCTATCACCGGACCGGTTCCGCGCCTGGTCGTCGCCACGCTGCTGCTCACCTTCGGTGTGAGCGGGCTCATCGCTGCCTGGCCGGCATCCTCGGCGACCGGTTCGACCGAAACCGCGTGATGATCCTGTCGGATCTGGGAGCCGATGCGGGGAAGCGCCTACGACGCCATTCGTCGTCGGCGGCGGCCGCAATGGCCTGGTGGCCGCGGCGTACCTGGTGAAGGCCGGGGCCGGGTGGTCATCCGGGACCTGTTCGGGAGGACGGATGGACCTCCGGTACTAATGGTGCAACGAGACGGAGGTGGACGGCATCCCCGTCGTCGTCTCCCGGATTGGGTGGACCGGTGAGGTGGGCTCTGAGATCTACCTGCGGGATTCCTCGCGCGGCCCGGAGCTTGTGGCACCGGGTGACGGCGGCCGGCGAGCCGTACGATATCGAGCCATCGCCCACTCCTGGAGAGGGTTGCGGCGCAAGGAGTCACGCGCAAGCTCGTCGGGTGGAGACGTGGGGCGAGCCGTTTCGGATGTGGCTCGCGGACGCGCGCGAGGAGATCCCGAAGTCATAGAGTGCCCGCGATGGAACCGGGGTCGGTCGGCTTCGACCGAGCCGCGGAGTACTACGACCGCACCCGCGGGGTCCCGCCGGACGTGGCCGGTGCTCAGACCGCGATGCTCGCCGGGGAGCTCGCCGGAAGGGGGTGGGTCCACGAGGTCGGCGTGGGGACCGGACAGATCGCGCTCCCGCTGGCCGAGGCGGACGTCCCGATGGCCGGGCTCGACGTCTCGATGCCGATGATCGCGAAGTTGGTGGAGAAGGCGGGCGGCCGCCCGCCGTTCCCGCTGGCGCTCGGCGACGCCACACGGATGCCCTTTCGCGACGAC